>QHSM01000181.1 GCA_003221595.1 Candidatus Rokuibacteriota bacterium
AGGTCCGGCACGCCGAGCGATCCCGCCGCGACGCCGCCCCCGGAAAGATAGATGGCCTTGAACCCGACCCGCTCCGCCATGCGCGCGGCATACGCGTAGACACACCCGACCACCTGCAGCGGGCGCTCCCCCGCCACCGCCTCCCGAAATCGCCCCCCCGCCGAAGCCGAGCTCAATGCCGAACTCATGCCGAGACCATACAACAACCCGCGCAGCTCCGCCCCGGAGGAGCAGATCGCCCGCCGATCCGCACGTGGGTGTGAGAAGCCGACGTCCGTCGTGAAGTCTTGAGTGGCTCTCCCGCACCCCCGCCTCGCCGCCGGCGCCACCGGCGGGCGAGCCGCCAACGCTAGACGCCGAGATAGTACTTCTTGACGAGCTCGTTCTCGCGGAGCTCCTGAGTGCTGCGTCCCTCGAACTCGATGCGCCCGTGCACGATGATGTAGCCGCGATCGGCGATCTTGGTCGCTTGATTGAAGTTCTGCTCGGCCATCAGGACGGTCAGGTGGTACCGCTCTTTCAGCTCGCGGATCTTGCCGATGACCCGGTTGACCAGGATCGGCGCCAATCCCACCGACGGCTCGTCGACGAGCAGGATCCTCGGCGAGGACATGAGGGCACGGGCCACCGCGAGCATCTGCTGCTCGCCGCCGCTCATGCTGCCCGCGAGCTGCCGGCGCCGCTCGCGGAGAACCGGAAAGGTCTCGAAGCAGAAGGGCAGGTTGCGATCGATGTCTCCGCGCGCGCCGGTGCGATAGGCGCCGAGCAGCAGGTTCTCCTCGACGGTGAGCTTGGGAAAGAGCCGCCGCCCCTCCGGGACCAGGGCGATGCCCAGCTCCACGATCTCCTCGGTGGAGCGCTTCGTGAGGTCGATGCGCGCTCCGTCGGACTCGAGGTAGATCTCGCCGGCGTCGGGCGAGAGCATGCCCATGATGCACTTGATCAGCGTGCTCTTGCCGTTGCCGTTGGTGCCGAGCAGGGCGACCGTCTCACCCTCCCGCACCTCGATCGACACGCCGTGCAGCACGCGCACCGCCCCGTAGCCGGCGTCGACGTCGCGGACGACGATCCTACTCGCCAAGGTAGGCCTTCTCGACCGCCGGATTGCGCACGATCTCCTCCGGCGTGCCCTCGGCGATGCGGGTGCCCGCGTCCAGGACGACCACGCGCTGCGAGAAGCGCATCACCGCGCGCATGATGTGCTCGATCATGATGATCGTGATCCCGCTCTCGTTCAGGCGGAACAGGATTGCGAGGATGTCGTCCACCTCGGCGCTGGACAGCCCCGCCATGGCCTCGTCGGAGATGAGCAGCTTCGGTCGGGCCGCCATCGCCCGGGCCAGCTCCAGCTTGCGCATCTCGATCTGGGTGAGCCCCGTCGGGCGCAGTTGGGCCTTCGCGTCGAGGCCGATCGCCCGCAAGATATCGAGGGCGGCGGCGGCGCCGTGCGAACGGGCGGGCGCCGCGTACTCGAGCGGGATGCCGAGATTCTCGAGGACCGTCATGCTGGTGAACGGCTTCGGGATCTGAAAGCTCCGCACGATGCCGAGGCGGGTCCGCTGGTGCGCCGGCAGCGCGGTGATGTCCCGGCCCTCGAAGAGGATACGGCCCCCGTCGGTCGGCAAGGCGCCCGACACGCAGTTGATGAGCGTGGTCTTGCCCGAGCCGTTGGGGCCGATGAGGCCGAGGCGCTCGCCGGCCCTCACCCGCAGACTGACCCGATCGAGCGCGAGGAATCCGCCGAACCGCTTGCTGATCGCGTCGATCTCGAGGAGCGTGTCCGCCATCGGCCGGCTCATCGGTGACGCAACCGCCGCACCAGGCCGACGATCCCTTCCGGCGCCAGCACCACGAACAGCACCAGCACCACGCCCACGATGAGCAGATTCAGCTCCGACGAGATCGTGACGGTCGCGACCTGCTGGGCCGTGCCCAGGAGGACCGCGCCGATCACCGGCCCGATCCAGGTCGTGGTGCCGCCGATCATGGGCATGGCCAGCGCGTTCACCGCGTAGTTCAGGTCGAAGGCGGACGACGGCTCCACATAGGTCACGTAGTACGGGAAGGGCGCGCCCGCGACGCCGAGGAAGAACCCGCTGAGCGTCGTGGCGAAGAGCTTGAGCCGGAGCGTGGGCACGCCCATGCACTCGGCCGCCTCCTCGTTGTCCCGGAGCGCGGCCAGCCCGCGACCGATCCAGGAGCGCTCGACCGAGCGCGCGACCAGCACGGTCACCACCGCGAGGCCGACCATCACCATGAAGAGCAGGATGGCCCAGCTGCCGAAGAACGGCGCGGGCGGCCGGATCAGCGTGTATCCCTTGGCGCCGCCGACGTAGTCCCAGTTGATGATGAGCGTCTGCAGGACGACGGAGAGCGCGAAGGTGGCGATCGAGAAGAAGACCCCCTTCAGCCGGAGCGTGAGGTAGCCGATGCCCAGCCCCAGGAGCCCGGCCACCAGGCCTCCGGCGAGGATCAAGACCGGCAGCGGCGCCCCGAACGCCTCGATGAGGAAAATGGCCGTGTAGGCCCCGAGCGCGAAGAAGGCGGGCGTGCCGAAGTTCACGTAGCCGGCGTACCCGCCGAGGACGTTCCACGCCGTGGCGATGATCACGTATTGCAAGACCACGTAGCCGGCGAAGTACGCGTACGGGTTGACGCGAAGGCCGACCAGGAGGAGGCCCAGGCCGATGAGGGCGACACCGACCAGGAAGGCGCGGACCGTTTTCATCGCCTAGCGACCGAAGAGCCCGGCGGGCCGGACGGCGAGGGCCAGCAGGAGAATCCCGAACGAGACCGCGAGCGACCACGACGGGCCGAAGAGGGTGGCCATCAAGCTTTCGGCCACGCCCAGGATGATCGACGCGACCAGCGTCCCGCCGATGCTCCCGAGGCCACCCAGCACGGTGATCGCGAAGACGCGGCCGATGTAGTCGCGATCGGTCGACGGCACCACCGGCGAGATCGTGATGAGCAAGGCGCCGGAGAGGCTCGCCGCCGCGATCCCGATGCCGAACGCGATGGTCTTGATCCGGACGGGATTGGCCCCCATCAGCCGGAGCGCGACCTGATCCTGGGACACGCCCATGACGGCCCGCCCGTAGAAGGTCCGCGACAGAAACAGGTAGAGCGCCAGCGTCATCGCCAGGCCGACGACGCACGGCACCAGCAGGCGGAAGGCAATGCCGACGCCGCCGAGATCGATCGACTTGCCGATGTACGCCGCCTCCACCATCCGGTAGTCGACGCCGTACTTCAGGCTCAGCGCCACCTCGATGATGAAGAGCAGCCCGAAGAAGAACACGAGCCCGCGCAGCGACTCCTCGCCGCGGCGTTCGAAGCTGCTGTAATAGATCCGGTAGACGCCCGCGCCGACCGCGTAGAAGAGCGGCGTGAACAGGACGCCGGTCAGAATCGGATCGAGGCCGAACGAGCTGTTCATCATGTAGGCGACGTAGGCCCCGAGGATCACGAACGCCGGATGGGCGATGTTGACCACGTCGAGGAGGCCGAAGGTGAGCGAGACGCCGAGGCTGACGGCGGCGTAGAAACCCCCGAGCAGGATGCCGGCGACGATCGCGTTGGCGAGCAGATCCCAGGAGAACATGTCGTGCGCCTGCCCCACACAGAACGAGGGCGCGCGCCCCGTCGTCGGGGCGCGGCCCTCACGCCGTGCGGAACGCCCGCGCTATTTCTGCGCCGCCGAGTAGGGGTAGATGATGTTCCCCGACTTGAACTCGTCGGGATAGAGCACGACCTTCTTCCCGGGGCCCCGGAACTGCTCGACGTCCGTCCCCTTGACCCCCTGGTACTGGACCTGGAGGACCCGCGACTTCGCCCACTCGCCGTTCGCGCCGAACCGGACCTTGCCGACGATGGTGCTGAACTCGTTGGACCGGATGTAGTCGGCGACCTTCTGCTGATCGAGGCTCTTGCTGCCCTCGATGGCCAGGCCCAGGATCTGGATCGCCGAATACGCATAGGGCGGAAGATAGTAGCCGAGCGTGTCGACACCCGCTTCCTTGGCGCGCTTCTGGTACTCCGTGAAGAACTCCTGGATGCCCGGGAACATCATGGTCTTCTCCGGCGCCCAGAAGTCGTAGTTCACGATGCCGTTCAGCATCGGCCCCAGGCTCGTCATGACGGTCGTGAACTGCAGGCCGACCATCCCGCCGCCGAAGATCTTCGGCTGCAGGCCGACCTCCGCCGCGGCGCGGACCATGCCGACCGAGTCCGGCGGGTACGATGCCACGAACACGATGTCGGGGTTCACCGCCTTGATCGCCCGCGCGATCGGGGTGTAGTCGACCGTGCTCGGCGGGTACGACTTGTCGTAGAC
>QHSM01000182.1 GCA_003221595.1 Candidatus Rokuibacteriota bacterium
GAGCAGCCGCGGCTCAACCCGCTCCGGCTCTATCTCGACTCGCTCCGGCGCTTTGAGCCGATGGCGCCCGACACGCTGGTGCTGCCCTCGCACGGCCTGCCGTTTCGCGGCCTGCACGAGCGCCTGGGCCAGCTCCGCGACCACCACGCCGCGAGGCTCAACGAGGCGCTCGACGCGCTCGTCGAGCCTCGAAGCGCCGCGGAGCTGGTGCCCGTGCTCTTCCGGCGCGAGCTGGACAGCCACCAGCTGAGCTTCGCCGTCGGCGAGGCCCTCGCCCACCTGCGCTTCCTCGAGGACGAGGGGCGCGCCGTCCGCATCGTCGACGCGGACGGCGTCCACCGCTTCCGCAAGGCCTGACCGTCGGACCGCCGGACAGCCACGCACCAGCGCCGTACCGCGAGCGTCTCCTCTCGCGGACATTGACGGCTGGACTGCGTCGTAGCTAGCATCGAGTCGATGGCCACCTATCCGATCCGTAATCGACACTGGACCCGCAAGGAGTACGACGAGCTGATCAAGAGCGGGTTCTTCGACGAGGACGAGCCCATCGAGTTGCTGGGCGGGCAGCTCATCGTCGCCGAGCCGAAGGGGAGCCCGCATTCCACCGCCGTCGCCCTGACCGTGGAAGCGCTGCGCATGGCCTTTGGCCCCGGGTGGCTCGTTCGAGTGCAGGACCCGGTCGCGCTCGACGCCGAGTCCGAGCCAGAGCCGGATGTCGCGGTCGTTCCGGGCCTCCCGCGCGACTATCTTGCCGAGCACCCCGCCCGGCCGGGGTCTACCGCGAGCCTGGGCCGGATCGGTCCGCGGAGTTCGGCTGGCGCTTCCTCGACGTCCAGGCCCTCCGCCGGGGCACCACTCTCGCACCGCTCGCGCGGCCCGATGTCACCGTGGCCGTGGCCGATCTGTTGCCCTAACCTGTCCGAGAGCCTCGCCGTCCGCGTCGTCGACGCGGACGGCGTGCACCGCTTCCGCGAAGCCTGATCCTGAACCCGGTCCGACTCCGACCGGCCCGGCGGTGATCTAGTACAGCACCATCGGGTTTCCGGGCGACCCCGTCGCGCCGATGACTCGCAGCGGCGCCCAGATGAACGCGTCTTCCATGATCTTGTTGGTCACGAGCGACTTGGTGTCGACGTTCTCGAGATTCCAGACCTTGCGGTTCCACTGCCGACCGGTGTCGTGATCGTAGACCACGACGTCGGTGAACGTGCCGCCGATGTCGATCCCGAGCGAGTAGCTGGGCACGCGCCTACTCCGCGCTCATCGGATGAGTCCGCGCGCTTCGCGGGAGAGGCCCGCGAAGATCGAGGTGCGGGTGATCGTGCCGATGAACTCGTCCACGGCCCTGGCCTGGCGTCGGCGCCGAGAATACACGCGTCCGCCCGGCGCGGCGCGAGAATCTGCGCCGGCCGCGGCCGCGCCGCCTTGACCTCGCCCATCCTTCGGCCTAGGGTGGGTCGCGATGGAAACGATGAAGCTCAAGGACCGCGTGGCGCTGGTGACGGGTGGGGGATCAGGGCTCGGCCGGGCGATCGCGCTGCTCTTCGCCGAGGAAGGCGCGCACGTCGTCGTCAACGAGCTGCGCCTGGAGACGGCACAGCAGACGGTGGCGGCGCTGAAGGGTCCGGGCGGAGGCCGCGCGATCCAGGCCGACGTCGCCGACAGCGCCCAGGTGAAGGCGATGTTCGCGACGATCGAGCGCGAGCTCGGCGCCCTCGATATCCTCGTCAACAACGCGGGCATCGCGTTCGGTCCCGGCGACGACCGCGGCGAGATCGGCCGCAAGGCGGAAGCGGTGATCATGGAGCTGGTGAGCGGCCAGGGCGTCCGGTCCCACATGGACATCACCCAGAATCTCTCCGACGAATCCTGGCGACGAATGCTGGCGGTGCATCTCGACGGGACGTTCTTCTGCACGCGCGAGGCCCTGCGCCTGATGAGCCGGAAGAACCGCGGCGCTATCGTCAACCTCTCGAGCGTGGCCGCCCTCACGGGGCTCGAGTCGGTCCCCCACTACAGCGCCGCGAAGGGCGGGATCCTCGCCTTCACGCGGGCGGTGGCGCGCGACGTCGCCTCGCGCGGGATCCGGGTGAACGCGATCTGTCCGGGCTACATCGACACGCCGATGACCGAGCCGATCTCGCCCCTGATCAAGAAGGCGGTGCTCGCCCGCACACCGCTCGGACGCACCGGCGACGCGCGCGAGGTCGCCGCCACGGCGCTCTTCCTCGCCTCCGACGACAGCTCGTTCTTCACCGGCCAGTGGCTGTCGCCGAACGGCGGCATCTTCATCGGCTGACATGCCGGCGTCGCGCGAGCTGTCGGTCCGCGGGACGCCGATCCACCTGATGCAGGACGGAACGGGCCCCGCCCTGCTCTTCCTGCACGGCGCCGGCGGCGCCGGACGCTGGCTGCCATTCCAGGAGCGTCTCGCCGGAGATTTCAGCGTGTACTTCCCGAGCCATCCCGGCCACGGCGGCTCGCCGGCGGCGGAGTGGATCGAGCACATCTCGGATCTGGCGTTCCACTATCTCGACCTTCTCGACGAGCTCGGGCTCGCGCGCGTCCATCTGGTCGGCGCGTCGTTCGGCGGCTGGATCGCGGCGGAGATCGCGACGATGGCGTCCCATCGTCTGGCCTCGCTCGTCCTGATCGATCCGGTCGGCATCCGGGTCGACGGCTGGATCTATCCGTTTCTGTTCGGGATGGACATCCCGGAGATCGTGGGGACCGTCTTTCACAATCCGATGGCGGCGCTGGCCCTGGCGCCGCCCGATCAGTCGATCGACACGCTGGCCCTGCAGTACCGGCAGGGCGCCGCGCTCGCCCGGGTTGCGTGGAATCCCTATCTCTACGATCCGCTCCTGCGCCGGCGGCTCGCCCGCATCGCGTCGCCCACGCTTCTCTGCTGGGGCGCCCACGATCGTCTCGCGCCGCTCGCGCCCTGCGGCGAGGCGTGGGCGAAGGCCATTCCCGGCGCGCGCCTTCAAGTCTTCGACGACGCGGGTCACGTGCCGCACCTCGAGGAAGCGGACGCGGTGGCGGACGCGGTGGCCGAGTTCTGCCGTCTTCAGGGGGCCAAGCGGTGAAGTTCTACTACTTCCACCTGATGCCGTACATCATGGACCACGACGAGCCGTCGTCGTGGGTGACGCTGTCGAACCGCCACTACGACCCCGCGGTCGGCCACACGCTCTACAACCAGTACCTCGACCAGTTCGAGTACGCGGAGAAGCTCGGCTGGGACGGGCTCTGCGTCAACGAGCATCACCAGAACTGCTACGGCACGATGCCGAGCCCCAACGTGATGGCGGCGATGCTCGTGCGCCGGACGACCCGGGCGAAGATCGCGGTCCTCGGCAACGGCCTGCCGCTGCGCGAGAACCCGCTGCGCGTCGCCGAGGAGATCGCGATGCTCGACGTGGCCTCGGGCGGCCGCATCATCTCGGGCTTCGTGCGCGGCATCAGCGCGGAGTACTTCTCGACCGGAGTCAACCCGACGCACTCGCGCGAGCGCTTCTACGAGGCCGCCGAGCTGATCGTGCGCGCCTGGACCGAAGAGGGCCCGTTCCCATTCGACGGCCGGTTCTACCGCTTCCACTACGTGAACCCGTGGCCGCGGCCTCTCCAGAAGCCGCATCCACCGGTGTGGTGCCCGTCGCAGGGCTCGAGCGAGACGGTCGAGTGGGCCGCGAAGCGTCGCTTCCCGTACTTGATGGTCTTCACGCCCATCAAGCGGATCGCCCAGATCTACGGCGAGTACCGCGAGGCGTGCGAGCGAAACGGCTACCGGGCCAGCCGCTACCAGCTCACCGTCAACGTGCCGGTGGTCGTCGCCGAGAGCGACGCGAAGGCGCGGGAGCTGGCGGAGAAGCACGTCATGTGGGTGTTCAACACGGGTCTGCGGATGCACCCACCCTTCTGGCGGCCGCCCGGCTACATCACCGAGGCCTCACTGCGACGGCTGCTCGCCAATCCGCCCGTGCTGCCGAGCGACCTCACGTTCGAGCAGGCGGACCGCGAGGGCTATCTGATCTACGGCAGCCCCGCGACGGTGCGCGACAAGCTCCGCGTCTTCGCCGACGAGCTGCAGGCGGGAATTCTTTGCACGGCGATGAACGGGGGAACCCACGAGCGCACACTCGAGCTGATGCAGCTCTTCGCGGAGGAGGTCATGCCGCACTTCCGCGAGGACGCGAAGGTGGACGAGACGGCCGGCGTGGGGCGATAGCGCAGAAGGCTTCGTCAGTCGCGGACTTCTTCCGAGGCGACGGCCGCGAGCCAGAAGGCGCCGGCGAGCAGCACGGTCGCGCCCGCCACCGTGTACGCCAGCCGCGTGCCGTGCCACAGACTGTCGAACCACTGGGTGAGCTCCACCGCGAGCACATTCGCCTTGCCGCCGTAGAGCTCCAGGGTGCGTTGGTATTGCTTCGAGTGCTCGATCTCGTACACGAGCATGTCGTCGGGCGAAGTCGCCGCGGACACCCAGATGCCGATCGCGGTGGCGAGCCCCACGATCAGGATCGCCCCGGCGACGATCCGAAGGCGTCGAGCGCTCAGCCCGCCACCCGCGGCTTGATCTCGTCCGCGATCAGGTCGATGGTCTCGAGAATCGCGGGGAACGTCGAGTACGACACTTCGAGCGCGACGTGGCCGCAGCCGAGGGCCTGGAAGCCACGGAGCTCCTCGGCGATCTGCTTCGCCGAGCCGTTGAGCGTGTGGCGGCCGCGGATGAGCCCCATGTCGACCGCCGCGCGATGCACGCCGTCGATCAGGATCGGAATGCGGAGCGAAAAGTAGGGAGATCCCTCGCGTCCGGTCTCCTTCCAGAGGCGTCGCACCGTGTCGGCTCCCTGGCGGAACGCGTCGTGGGTCGTCGAGCTGGCGTGCCAGCCGTCGCCAAGGCGCGCCACCCGGCGGAACGCGCCCTCGCTGCTCCCGCCGATGTAGAGCGGGGGCCGCGGCTTCTGGAGCGGCATCGGCGACATGACGACGTCCTGCACGCGGTGGCGCTTCGTCTGGATCTTGGGATGCTCTTGCGTCCAGAGGGTCCGCAGCAGCTCGAGCGCCTCGTCGCTCCGGCTCGCGCGCTCCTTGAACGGCACGCCGAGCGCGTCGAACTCGCCCTCGAGCCAGCCGATGGCCGCGCCCACGATCAGCCGGCCGCCCGACAGGACGTCGACGCTTGCCAGGAGCTTCGCGACGGGGATCGGCGAGCGGTACGGCAGGA
>QHSM01000183.1 GCA_003221595.1 Candidatus Rokuibacteriota bacterium
CCGCGGCCTCGAGCCGCGAGCCAGGCCGGGAGGAGCGCCAGATCCGTGAGATGGGCGACCGGCGTCACGCGCCAGCGATCGAGCTCGGCCTGCCGGGCGCGGTACGCGACGAACGGCACGCCGGCCTTGGCCGCCGCCACGCCGTCGACCCAGGAGTCGCCCACGACGACGGTCGGCGCGCCGTCGGCGAGCCGATCCTTGAAGTGACCGGCGATCACGCGCCAGCCGTCCGGGTCCGGCTTGAGGGCCCGCATGTCGTCGCGGGTGACGACCAGCTCGAGCTCGGCGGCCAGGCCGAGCCGCGCGAGCGCGGGCAGGGTGAGCGCGCGCGCGTTGTTCGTCCACAGCGCCGTCGCGAACCCGGCCCCGCGCGCGCCGGCGAGCGCCTCGAGCGCGCCCGCCTCGAGCGTCGCCACCTGCATCGCGCGCCGCTCGTGGACGAGGGCGAGATCCCAGGCCGCGGGTTCGAGCGTCGGCGCCTGCGTGCGGCAGTACGCGATCAGCTCGCCCACGCGGTACCGCTCGCGCCGGTAGGGCAGGGGGCCCGTCGCGGCCTCGATGAGCGCCCGCATGTCCGCCGCCATCGCGGCCAGATCGAGGGGGGTCCGGATGAGGGTGTGATCGAGGTCAAACACGCACAGACCCACGCTGAGACCGTACCACAAGCGTGCTACCATGGGCTGTCATCATGACGCGCACGCTGCATCCCTTCTTGGCGTTGGCGTCGCTGCTGGTGGTGGCCCTCTCCGCGCCGTTCGCGTTCGCGCTCGACGAAGCCGATCGACTCTGGCTCGTCGGCGAGCAGGCCTCCGCCGACGGGCTCAATGCCCTCGCGCGGCGAACCCTCGAGCGCTTCGTCGCCGACTACCCGAGCGACAAGCGTCAGCCGTCGGCGCTGCTCCTGCTGGGACGGGCACGGCTCTCGATGGGCGACGCCGAGCAGGCGCTCGATGCGTTTCGCCGCTTCAAGGCGGTGGCGCCGCCGGCGCAGCGGCTCGAGGGGCGCTTCTGGGAAGGTGAAGCGCTCTATCGCGCACGGCGCTTCGCCGAGGCACGGACGGCGTACGACGACGTGATGCGGCAGGATGCGGCCTCGCCCCTGGCGCCGGACGCGGCGTACGGCCGGGCGCTGTGCGATCTGGAGCTGCGCCGGCCGGAGGCCGCGGTCAAGGGCTTGCGCGATTTCCTCGCGACCTGGCCGGACAACTCCCAGGCGGGGTCGGCGACGTTCTATCTCGCGCAGACGCTCGTCGATCTCAAGCGCTATTCCGACGCCCTGCCGCTGCTCACGGGCTTCGCGACCAAGTATCCGAAGAGTCGCCTGGTGCCCGACGCGCAATATCTACTCGGGGCGACGCGCGTGGCCGCCGGCGACCGGGATGCCGGCATCGACGACCTCAAGGCGTTCGTCGCGACGCACCCCTCGCATCCGCTGGCGGCGACCGCGCGCCAGACGATGACCGGGACCCTCGCCAAGTCCGGCAACAAGACCCAGCAGCAGAGCGCCTACACCCAGCTGATGCAGCAGCCGCCGACCCCCGAGGCTCTCTACGACGCCGGCCTGATCGCGGGGCGGCTCGGTCAGCCTCAGAACCAGGACGCTGCGTGGCGCCGGCTCCGCAAGGAGTTCCCCAACCATCCCCTGGCGCACCAGGCCGCGCTCGAGCTGGCCCGCGCGGCGTTCAAGAAGAAGAGCTGGCAGGACGCCGCGACCCAGGCCAGGGCGGCCACCGCGAGCGGCGACGACGCGGTCCGTGCCGAGGGGTTTCTGCTGGCGGGCGAGTCGGAGCTCAAGCTCAACCGCTTCAAGGACGCGGCGAAGTCGTTCGAGACGGTGGCGACGATCAAGCACGTCGAGGCCGCCGATCGCTATCGCGCGCTCGCCGGTCTCGGCCTCGCCCGTGAGCAGCTCGGAGAGCTGAAGGCCGCGCTCACCGCGTACGAGTCTGTCGCCAGCAAGTGCCCCGACGCGACGCTGCGGGACTGGGCGCGCGACCGGGCGGCGGCGGTGAAGGCGCGGCTCAGCAAATCGCCCTCGAGCGGCGAGCGGCGCTCGTGACGGCGCACCGGCTCGCCCTCGTCCTGCTCGCCGCGCTCGTGGCGTCTGCGGCCCCCGCGCCGGCGGCGACCGTGCTGCCGCTCGCTCCGCCGCCGCCGGACCTGATCGGGCTCGTGCCCTTCGCCGAGGCGCCGATCGAGAAGCCTCCCGTCATGGCGGCCGATCCCCCGATTCCCACGGCGCCCTCGGAGCTTCCGGGGATGCCCCTGGCTTCGATCGTGACGCCGGCCGACAAGCTGACGGCGCCGCTCGGTCCGCCGAGCACCCTTGCATGCGTGGGCGCGGCGTTCGGGATCGCGTCGAAAGCTCTCGAATGCGGCCGCGCGCGTTTCGCCAAGGGCGAGTACAGCGACGCGGCCCAGGATCTCGAGTCGGCGGCGCGCCGGGGCACCGAGCGCGACCTCGTGACGGAGGCCCGGTACTGGCTCGCCGAGACCTACTACCGGCTCGACCGGACCCAGCAGGCCGACACGCTCTTCCGTCAGGTCGCGACCGGGCCGAAGGTCGCGGAGTTCGCGGTGTGGAGCCTGCACTCGAGCGGGTGGACCGCGCTGCGGCTCAACCAGATGACGCGCGCCCGCGACACGTTCGCGCAGTTCCAGACGGCGACGCCCCCGGCGCTGGAAGCCTGGGCCCGGCACGGCTTCGCGCTCGCCAGCTACGCGCTCGGGCGCCACGACGACGCGGTGGCGGCGTGGACGGCGCTCGCGACGCGGGGGGCGCCGGCCTCGTTCTCGCGCGAGGTCTCGTTCTGGCTCGGCGAGGCGCTCGGCCGCGCCGGACAGTACGACCGGTCCGTGAAGGAGCTCACCACGTTCGTTCGGGGCGGGCCCCACCCTTTGCTCGAGACGGGCTGGGCTCGACTCGGCTGGTGGAGCCTGGCGGCCGAGCGCTATCCCGAGAGCATCAGCGCCTTTCGCGCGTACCTGGCGTCCCCGAGGAGCCATGGCCCCGAGCGCCCGTGGGTCGAGGCGGGGCTCGTGCTCGCGCAGTACCCCTCCGAGCCCGAAGCCGCGAAGACGATGATCCGCGGGCTCGAGACGCGGCGCTCGCCGCTGGTCGTGCCGCTCCAGCTCCGCCTCGCCCGCTTCCTGATCGAGGCCAAGCGCCCGGCCGAGGTGCCCGGGCTCGTCCAGGATCTGCTGAGCGGCACCCTCACGACCGGCGTGCGCGCCTACGCGATTCTTCTCAAGGGCGAGGCGTACCGGCTCGCCGGCAATCGCGACGAGGCGCGCACCCAGTACGAGCTGGTGCAGCGCATGGATTCCGGCAGCGCGACGGGCTGGTACGCGACGTACCGGCTGGCCCAGACCAACTTCGAGCTGCGGGAATTCGCCCAGGCGGCGCGCGAGCTGCCCGGCGTCGTCTCCGCCGCGCCCTCGACCGACGCGCGCGTCGCCGCGCTCCTGCTGCGGGGCGAGGCCGCGTATCACGGGGGCGATCATGTGGTCGCCGCGGCCGCGTTCCGGCGCGTCCTCGTGGAATTCCCGACCCACCCGCAGGCGCCCGCCGCGCGGCTCGGGCTCGCGTGGTCGCTGCTGCGCTACGACCGCCTCGACGACGCGCGCCGAGAGTTTCTCGAGTTCGTGCAGGCGGCCCCGACCGATCCGCGCGCACCCGATGCCCTCGAGCTCGCCTCCGAGCTGGCGCTCCGCAACGACGCCGACCGCGAGGAAGCGCGACAGCTTCTCGAGCGCGTGATCGCGACGTTTCCCCGGGCGCCGCGAACCGAGTTCGCGCGACTCAATCGCGCGATCCTGATGGTCCGCATGGGTGACGTGGGCGGAGCGCAGCCCGCGCTGCGCGACTGGATTCGTCGCGCTCCCTTCCAGCCGCTCCTCGGCCGCGCCCAGTCCGCGCTCGGCGCGGCCCTCCTCGCCGCCGGCCGCCCGGCCGAGGCCGCCAGCGCGTTCGCGCAGGCGAAGACCGAGGGCGTCGGTCCCCTGGCCACGCTCGGCCTCGGCGCCACCGCGCTCGCGCAGGGACAGCTCGAGCCCGCGAAGAGCAAGCTCACCGAGGCGCGCGACGGCGGCACGGCGGACGTGGCGGCCGTCGCCAGCTACGGGCTGGCGGTGGTCGCGTTCCAGCAGGGCGGCGTCAAGGACTTCAAGCAGCCGGGGCTCGCCGCGCTCGGCATGGCCCCGAAGGGGCCCATGGCGCCCCGTCTGCTCTACGTGCTGACGGGGATCGCCGTCGAGGAGAAGGATTGGCCCACGGCGCTCTCCACCGCCAAGCGGCTGGTCGACGAGTTCCCGTCCGACGACGCGGCCGACGACGCGCTCGAGCGCGTCGGCTCGGGGGCCGCCGCCGGCGGGGCGTGGCCCGTCGTGGCCGAAGCCTACACGCTGCTGGAGAAGCGCTACCCGCGAAGCCCCTTCGTCGAGTCGGCGCGGGTGACGCTGGCCGAGGCGCAGGTGGAGAGCGGCCGGCCCGAAACAGCCCGCGCGACGCTGGAGCAGGCCGTGCAGACCTCGCCGAACGATTCGCGCGCCTGGGTTGCGCTGGCGCGCGCCCGCGAGGCGAGCGGCGATCGCGCCGGCGCGCTCGACGCGTACGCGCGGGGCGTGAAGGACGGCGGCGCGGGAGCGCTCCGTCCGGAGGCGGCGCTCGGCTACGGGCGCCTGCTCGCTCAGGAGAAGCGCTGGAGCGAGGCGCGCCGCACGCTCGAGCGCCTCGTGCGGAGCGACGACAGCGCGGTGGTCGCGGCCGCCTCGAGCGTGATCGGCGAGACCTACCAGGGCGAGGGCGACAATCTGGCCGCGGCCGAGTACTACATGACCGCCGCGTACGTCGCCCCTGAGTCGCCGGCGGGCCGGCGCGGTCTGCTGGCGGCCGGCGCCAGCTTCACGGCGCTCAAGCAGCTCGATGCCGCCGAGGTCGTGTACCGCAAGCTGATCGCGCAGACGGGCGCGCCGGCCGACCTGGTCGACGCGGCCCGCAAGGGACTGAAGGACATCGGACGTTGAAGGGCTACGGCGGCCGCGTCCTGCACGTCGATCTCACGACGGGCGCGACGCGCATCGAGGCGCTCGACGAGGGCGCGGCCCGGGGGCTCCTGGGCGGCAACGGCCTCGCGGCGCGCCTGCTCTACGACCGGGTTCCCGCCGGCACCGATCCGTTCGCGCCGGGCAACGCGGTCGTCTTCAGCGTGGGGCCGATCACGGACACGACCGTGCCGGGCAACAGCCGCGCCTGCGTCGCCAGCAAATCGCCGCTGACCGGCCTCTTCTTCGACTCGACCTTCGGCGGGCGCTTCCCCGCGACGCTCAAGCGCACCGGCTTCGACGCGGTGCTCGTCACCGGCCGCGCGGCGGCTCCGTCGTATCTGTCGGTGACCGAGTCGGGCGCCGAGGTGAAACCGGCGCCCGAGCTCTGGGGCAGAACGACGCGCGAGGCCGTGAACCTGCTGGCGGAGGCGGAGGGCTCGGACGCCGACGCGATCGCCATCGGCCCGGCCGGCGAGCACCGCGTGCGCTTCGCCGCGATGGCCCACTACTGGAAAAACCGCGAGGGCGTGTCGGGGCGGGGCGGCATCGGCGCCGTGCTCGGCGCCAAGAACCTCAAGGCCGTCGTGGTGAAGGGGGCGCGCAAGACCGAGACCGCCGACGCGGCGGCGCTCAAGGCGCTCATCGACGAGACGCGCGAGCCGCTCAAGACCGGCACCAAGGCGCTCACGACGTTCGGCACGCCGTTCCTGGTCGGTCCCATCAACGCCCTCGGCGGTCTCGGCGCCTACAACCTGCGCCAGGAGACGTTCGCCGAGGCGCGCCTGGTGGGCGGCGAGGAGATGAAGCTCCACTATCACGACCGCGACACCACCTGCCTCAAGTGCCCGGTCGCCTGCGGCAAGCAGTACGCGATCGCCGACGGCGAATTCGCCGGCACGAAGGCGAAGATGCCCGAGTACGAGACGATCTTCGCGCTCGGCCCGATGCTCGGCATCTCGAATCCCGAGGCGCTCATTCTCGCCAACGACCTCTGCGACCTGCTCGGGATGGACACGATCTCGATGGGCGTCACGCTGGCGTTCGTGGCCGAGGCGCTCGAGCGCGGCTGGCTCGACAAGCGCGAGGTCGGCGTGCCCTTCGGCTGGGGCGATTGGCGCGGCATGGTCCGGCTCGTCGAGATGACGGGGCGCCGCGAAGGCTTCGGCGCGCGTCTCGCCGAGGGCGCCTGGCGGCTGGCGGCGTCGGTGCATCCCGAGGGGACGAAGCTCGTCTACGCGGTCAAGGGGCTCGAGCTTCCGGCCCACTCGGCGCGGGCGCTCAAGGGGCTCTCGATCGGCTACGCCACGGCGACGCGCGGCGGGAGCCACCACGACACGCGGCCGACGCCCCAATACGCCCAGGGATTCGACCGCCGGGGCACGAGCGACAAGCCCGCCTTCGCCGTACGCAGCCAGCACTTCACGGCGCTCGGCGACTCGCTCGTCCTCTGTCGCTTCACCTCGGAGCGGGGCTTCGGCGTCTTCATCGGCGAGCCGTACGCGAGGATGGTCCGCGCGATCACCGGCTGGGACGTGACGGTCGAGGAGCTCGAGCGCGTGGGCGAGCGCATCATCAACCTGGAGCGGCTGTTCAACGTCCGCGAGGGCGTGCGCCGCGCCCAGGACG
>QHSM01000070.1 GCA_003221595.1 Candidatus Rokuibacteriota bacterium
CCGTTCTCGACGTGGAGAATGTCGAGCCCCCGCCATCCGGCCGGCCCCTTCTTCGTCTCGAGCGTGCAGAGCCAGCGGATCAGCGCTTTCCCGGCGGCCGCGTCGACGAAGAGATCCTCGGCGTGAAAGCGCAGCTTTGGGTAGTCGCCGCGGAACTGCGGCACGAACGCGGCGCGGATAGCGGCCGTGCCGCGGTTGACCGTGCCGTTGAACTCGTCGTAGACCGCGTCCTCAGCCATGAAGGACATGACGCCGTCGAGGTCTTCGCGGTTGAACGCCTCGGTGAAGCGCGTCACCAGATCGGCGAGCTTCTCGCGATCCATTCCCGCCTCCCCTAACCCGTCCACTCGTACTTCTTGGCGGCCTTCTCGTTCAGCTCGGTGCCCCAGCCCGGCGCTGTCGGAATCTTCATGTGGCCGGCGGAGATCTCCGGCAGCGCCGTGAACAGCTCGTCGCGGTAGGGCGTCTGCTCCGGGTCGCTCTCCATGATCCGCACGTTGGAGACCGACGCGCACAGGTTCAAGCTCTGGAACGTGCTGAGGTGGCCGTTGTAGTTGTGGGGCGCGATGTTCAGCTCGTAAGTCTCCGCGAGGTCGGCCACCTTCTTCGCCGCCGAGAAGCCCTGCCACTGCACGTCCACCTTCACCACGTCCATCGCGTGCAGCTCGAGGTACGGCCGGTACTGGCGGACGGTCTGCAGCTGCTCGCCCGAGCAGATCGGCGCGCGCACGGAGGACTTGAGCTGGGCCAGCGCGTGCGGGTCCTGGTTGTCGATCTCGAGCCAGAAGAGGTCGTACGGCTCGAGCGCGCGGCCCACGCGAAGGGCCTCGCTCGGCTTGAAGTTGACGTTGATGTCGAGACAGATGCCGACGTCGGGCCCGACGGCCTCGCGCATGGCCGCGATCTGGGTGACCGCGTGCTTCACGATGTCGCGCGTCGCCACCTGATCGTGAGGGCCGAGGCGGCCCTGGGTGATGTTGCGCGCCGGCTCGCCCGGCCAGACGATGTTGGTCTTGAACACGGTGTAGCCACGGGCCGGCGCCTCGCGGGCGGCGTCGGCCACGTCCTGCATCGTCTTGAGCGGCTTCACGCCGAGCAGCTTCCAGTTGTGCGCGCGGTACGTCGCGAGGTGCGACCAGTACACCCACTGGCGCTCGCGGTGCGGCCCGCCCATCAGCTTGTAGACGGGAACGCCGAGCGCCTTGCCGGCCAGATCCCACAGGGCCAGCTCGATGCCGGCGATCGCCTGCTGGGTCGCGCCGTACGGGGCCTGGCGCACGACGCGGTAGAGATCGAGGTAGTGCTTCTCGACCGCCGTCGGATCCTTCCCGATCAGGCGCTGACCGAGGTCCTGCACCAGGCCGAGGAGGCCGCGGGTGATGCCGTCCGAGCCAAACTCGCTGTAGCCGGTCAGCCCGGCGTCGGTGCGGATCGCGCAGAAGTGCCAGGGCCGCGGCGGCGTGAACCCGTTGGAGACCACGAACGTCTCGATGCCGGTGATCTTCATGTCGATTCCTTTTCCCGGTTGAGAATCGCGCCTCGGCCGGCGGGTCCCCAGCCCTGCGACGGCCTGCGGCGCGCACTGCGGAGCAGCGTCGACTTCAGGCGCGTCGCGGCGTGAAGCCCTTGACCGACACGTACTGGTCCGGCCACGGCAGGTCCCATCCCTGCTCGTACGCGGCGTGCCGCGTCCAGTAGGGATCATACAGGTGGCCGCGAGCGAGGACACAGAGGTCGGCGCGGCCCGCGGCCAGGATGCTGTTGACGTCGTCGTACGAGGCGATGTTGCCCACCGTCATCGTCGGCACGTCGGCTTCGTAGCGGATGCGATCGCTGAACGGCGTCTGATAGAGCCGGCCGTACACGGGCTTCTGGTCGGGCACGGTCTGGCCGGTCGAGACGGTGACGATGTCACAGCCGTGCTCGCGGAGCTTTCTCGCGAAGCCCACCGCGTCGTCCAGACCGAGCCCACCTTCGGCCCAGTCGGTCGCCGAGATCTTCACCGACATCGGCTTCGCCGGCGGCCAGACGGCGCGCACGGCGTCGAAGACTTCCAGGGGATAGCGCGCGCGGTTCTCCAGCCCGCCGCCGTACTCGTCCCGTCGGACATTGGTCAGGGGCGAGATGAAGCTCGCCAGCAAGTAGCCGTGCGCCATGTGAAGCTCGAGCATGTCGAAGCCCGCCTGCCCCGCCATGTGCGCCGCCCGGACGAACTGGTCGCGCACCGCGTCCATGTCCCGCCGATCCATCGCCTTCGGCACCTGGCTGTGGGGATGATATGGAAGCGCCGAGGCGGAGATGAGGGGCCAGTTGCCCTCGGGCAAGGGCTCGTCCATTCCCTCCCAGAGCCGGCGGGTCGATCCCTTGCGTCCGGCGTGGGCGAGCTGGAGCGCGATCCGCGCCGGGCTCGCCGCGTGGACGAAATCGACGATGCGCTTCCAGGCGGCGAGGTGCTCGGGCCGGTACATGCCGGTGCAGCCCGGCGTGATCCGCCCCTCGCGGCTCACGTCGGTCATCTCGGCGACGACGAGCGCGGCGCCGCCGATCGCGCGGGAGCCGAGGTTCACGAGGTGCCAGTCGTTGGGCGTCCCGTCCTCGGCCGAGTACTGACACATGGGCGAGACCACGATGCGGTTGGCCAGCACCATCTCGCGAAGACGGTAGGGCGTGAACATGGGCGGCGGCGTCCGGGCGTCGAGCGCCGGCGCGCGCGACTGCCGCTCGGCGCGCGCGGCGAACCATCGGTCGCCGGCGGCGACGAAGCCCGAGTCGCGGGTTTTGAGATTCTCGTGGGTCACCCGCAGGCTGCGGGTCAAGAGGCTCAGGGCGAACTGGATCGGCTCGAGACGGCCGTGGTAGCGCTCCATCTCCTCGAACCATTCGAGGCTCACCTGCGCGGCGCGCTGCAGGCGCTCGACCTCGGGACGGCGGTCCTCCTCGTAGGCGGCCAGCGCCTTCTCGACCTCGCGGTGGCGCTGGAGCGCGCGGGCGAGCGCGATCGCGTCCTCGATCGCGAGCTTCGTGCCCGAGCCGATCGAGAAATGCGCCGTGTGCGCCGCGTCGCCGACCAGCACGACGTTGCGATGGTGCCAGGCGGCGTTGCGGACCGTCGGGAAGCTGCGCCAGAGCGAGCGATTCTTGAGAAGCCGGTGGCCCCTAAGCTCGTCGGCGAAGAGACGCTCGACGAAGGCGATCGTCCGGTCCTCGTCGGCCTGGTCGAGACCGGCGCGCCGCCACGTCTCTTCGGTCGTTTCGAGAATGAACGTCGAGGTGGACGCATCGTACCGGTAGGCGTGAACGCGCCAGAGGCCGTGCTCGCTTTCCTTGAACAGAAACGTGAACGCGGCGAACGGATAGGTCGTACCGAGCCAGACGAACTTGTTCGGACGCCAGTCGACGTGCGGCTTGAACTGCTCGGCGTGACGACCGCGGACGACGCTGTTGACGCCGTCGGCGCCGACCACCAGATCCGCGTCGGCGTAGGCCGCGAGATCGCCGACCTCCGTCTGGAACGCGAGCCTCACCCCGAGCTCGGCGCAGCGACGCTGCAGGATGTCGAGCAGGCGCTGGCGCGCGATGCCGGCGAAGCCGTGGCCCCTCGAGGTCAGCACCTCGCCCCGGTAGTGGATGTCGATGGCATCCCAGTGAGCGAAGCTGCCGGTGATCTCGGCGTAGCTCTCGCGATCGGCCTCGGCAAAGCTCTCGAGCGTCGCGTCGGAGAAGACGACCCCGAATCCGAACGTATCGTCGGCCCGGTTCCGCTCGACGACCGTGATGTCGTGGCCGGGGTCCGCCTTCTTCATGAGGAGGCTGAAGTAGAGCCCGGCCGGACCGCCGCCGATCGAGACGATCCTCATTGCCTCGATTCTAGGCCAGCGTTGCGCCGCGGCCCACGACACTCTTTCTGCTTGCAGAACGGGGCCCGGTCCAGGTAAACGCTTGTTGAAGATGGCGACTTCGGCGCTCGGCCGGCCCGTGTCCTGGCGCTCGGTGACGAGCCTGCTCCTCGCCGCCGCCTTCGTGGTGTTGATTGCCGCGCAGGCGCCCCATCTCGTCCACCATTTCTTCGAGACGGATCACGTCCAGGACGAGTGCCCCTTCGCGACGAACGGCGAGCGCACCGGCGGACTGCAGATCGCGCCTGTCGCCGTCGTCGCGGTCTCGGACGTCTCGATGCCCATGCTGCCGGCGGTGTCCTTCGAGCCCGGCAGCGTCGCCCACGCCACACCGCTCGGCCGCGCCCCTCCCGCCCGCCCCTCCTGATCGCGCGCTGACAAGACCCGGCCTCACCCCGGGGATTCGTCCGTCTGGACGGCGTCCTGTGGGGAGAGGTTCAGGACCTGGTCACTCACACGCACAGGAACAGGAGGCGGGCATGCGAGCCGTCGTCACGACCGCTGTCCTCTTGTTGGCCCTGGCCACCGCGCTCCCGCCGGGAGCGGCGCAGGCCCAGAGCCTCAACGAGACGGACGCGCAAGCACTGAGAGATGAAGTCCGTCGACTCAACGAGCGACTGAACCGGCTGGAGGACAATGGG
>QHSM01000071.1 GCA_003221595.1 Candidatus Rokuibacteriota bacterium
CCATCCAGATCTCGTCGCCGGCCCTCAAATCTTTCAAATACTCGGGATGCGTGATCGAGGCCTGCTCCACGGTGCCCACCACCGGCCGGGCGCAGAGCGTGAACGGCCGGCCCGCCTCGAGGTCGACGCGGCCGCCGCCGCCGGGACCGAACGTTCCGAACCGGATCTTCGGTCCCTGGAGGTCCTGCAGGATCGCGATGGGGTGGCCCCAGCCCGCCTCGCCCGCGCGAATGCGCTCGATGACCTCGGCGTGCTCCTCGTGGGTTCCGTGGGAGAAATTGAGGCGGGCGACGTCGAGGCCCGCCGTCACCAGGCGATCGAGCTCGGCGGCGCTGCTGCTCGCGGGACCGATCGTGCAGACGATCTTGGTCCGGCGCATATGTCAGCCGCCGGCGAGCAGCGGTCTCAGGAACTGCCCGGTGTAGCTGCGCTCCGCGTGGCGGACGAGCTCTTCGGGCGTGCCGGTGGCGACCACGCGCCCGCCCTCGTCGCCGCCCTCGGGTCCGAGATCGATGACCCAGTCCGCGGTCTTCACCACGTCGAGGTTGTGCTCGATGATCACCACGGTGTTGCCCTGTTCGACGAGCTTGTTGAGCACGTCCAGCAGGCGCTGGATGTCCGCGAAGTGCAGGCCGGTGGTCGGCTCGTCCAGGATGTACAGGGTCCGTCCGGTGGCCCGCCGGGAGAGCTCGGTGGCGAGCTTCACGCGCTGGGCCTCGCCGCCCGACAGGGTCGTCGCCGATTGACCCAGGCGGATGTAGTCGAGCCCGACGTCGTCGAGCGTCGCGAGCTTGGACTTGATCACGGGCACCGCGTCGAAGAATCCGAGCGCCTCGCGCACCGTCATCTCGAGGACGGCGGCGATGCTCTGGCCCTTGTAGTGCACGTCGAGCGTCTCGCGGTTGTAGCGCCGGCCCTTGCACACGTCGCAGGTCACGTAGACGTCGGGCAGGAAGTGCATCTCGATCTTGACCAGCCCGTCGCCCTGGCAGGCCTCGCACCGGCCGCCCTTGACGTTGAACGAGAAGCGGCCCGGCTGGTAGCCGCGCATCCGCGCCTCCGGCGTGCGGGCGAAGAGCGTCCGGATGAACGTGAACACGCCGGTGTACGTGGCCGGATTCGAGCGCGGCGTCCGGCCGATCGGCGACTGGTCGATGTCGACCACCTTGTCGATCCGCTGGGCGCCCTCGACGCGGTCGTGCGCGCCGGGGCGGTCCTGCGCCCGGTGGAGCATCGACGCGAGCGCGCGATAGAGGATGTCGTTGACCAGGGTCGATTTGCCCGAGCCCGACACGCCGGTCACGCAGGTGAACGTCCCCAGCGGGATCTTCACCGCCATACCCTTCAGATTGTGCTCGCGGGGATTGTGGATCGTGATGAAGTGTCCGCTCCCCTTGCGCCGGGTAGCCGGCACCGGAATGCTGAGCGTCCGCGCGAGGTAGCGTCCGGTGAGCGAGGCGGGGTTCGCCATGATCTCGTCGGGCGTGCCGACCGCGACGACGTGCCCGCCGAGCTCGCCGGCGCCCGGGCCGAGGTCGATGACATAATCGGCCGATCGGATGGTCTCCTCGTCGTGCTCCACCACCAGCACAGTATTGCCGAGGTCTCGGAGGCGCTTGAGCGTTTCGAGCAGTCTTCGATTGTCTCGCTGATGCAGGCCGATGCTCGGCTCGTCGAGGATGTAGAGCACGCCGACCAGGCTCGAGCCGAATCAGGAAGCCGAGGCGCTCGCGGATCTCCTTGAGGACGCGCCGGGCGATCGCGACTTCGCGCTCGGTCAGCGTCAAGTCGTCGAAGAACCGGCCCGCGTCCTTGATGGTCTGGCGCACCACCCCGGCGATGGACCGGCCTCCGATCTTGACGCCCAGCGACTCGGGCCGCAGGCGCGCGCCCCGGCAGGCCGGACACGGCCGCTCGGTCATGAACTGCTCGATCTCCGCGCGGGCGTCTTCGGACGAGGTCTCGCGGTACCGGCGCTCGAGTATCTTGATGACGCCTTCGAAGCCGCCGTCGCGCTCGCCGTGGAGGATCACGTCGCGAACGGGCTTCCTCAGCTCGGACCAGGGAGTCTCCAGGGAGAACCGGTGCCGCTTCGCCAGCACCTGCAACGTCTGGCGGAAATACGTGCTCTCGCGCCCGGCCCACGGCGCCAGCGCACCGTCCTTGAGCGCGCGCGCGGTGTTCGGCACGAGCCGATCCGGGTCGATCTCGTCGCGGGAGCCGATCCCGCCGCACTCCGGGCACGCGCCGTAGGGGTTGTTGAACGAGAACATCCGGGGCGAGATCTCCGGGAAGGAGATGCCGCACTCCGCGCACGCGAGCTTCTCGGAGAAGGTCGTGCTGGCGGCGCTGTTGTCCAGGACCTCGACGGTGGCGATTCCGTCGGCGAGCCGTAACGCCGTCTCGAGCGAATCGGCCAGCCGGGAGCCGAGGTTCTCGCGCACGACCAGCCGGTCCACGACGACATCGATCGTGTGCTTGCGCTTCTTGTCGAGCTCGATCTCGTCGCCGAGCTCGCGGACCGCGCCGTTGACGCGGACCCGCGAGTATCCCTGGCGCTGGAGATCGAAGAAGAGCTTCTTGTACTCGCCCTTGCGCCCGCGCACGACCGGCGCCAGCACCAGGATCCGGGTGCCGGGCGCCTGCGCGAGCACCCGATCGACCATCTGCTGGACGGTCTGCGCCGAGATCACCCGGTCGCACTTCGGGCAATGGGGCACGCCCACCCGCGCGAAGAGCACGCGGAGGTAATCGTAGATCTCGGTGACGGTACCGACGGTGGAGCGCGGATTCTTCGAGGTCGTCTTCTGCTCGATCGAGATCGCCGGCGACAGGCCTTCGATCGAGTCGACCTCCGGCTTCTCCATCTGCTCCAGGAACTGGCGCGCGTAGGCCGAGAGCGACTCGACGTACCGGCGCTGCCCCTCGGCGTAGATGGTGTCGAACGCCAGCGAGGACTTGCCGGAGCCCGACAGCCCGGTGATCACGACCAGCTGGTCGCGCGGGATCTCGAGGTCGACGGACTTGAGATTATGCTCGCGGGCGCCCCGGATGACGATCCGATCACTCGCCATGGCGGTCTATCATACGCCTCGCCTCGGGCGGCGGGGCCCCAGCCCCGCGACGCCCTGCGGCTCGCACTACCTCATACGCCTCGTCTACTCGGCGCGCCCGCCGCCTCGACTCGCCCGGGCGGCTATCCACGCCAGCGGCGCGGCCGTCAGCGCGGGATACGTGCCGGCGACGCTGGCCCACGCCGGCAGCCGGAGGAGGGCGAGGCACGTGAACGCCGCCGCGCCGACGAGGGAACCGGCCAGTCGGGCCACCGGCTCGTCGGCCGCGAGTCGCGGCGCGACGGCCACCGACGCCATCAGGCCGAGTCCCGTCAGCAGGACCCACGACGCGTCGGCCGGCCACAGGCTCGCGACGGCCGCCGCGACGACGAGCCCGGTCATGGCCCACTCGGTCAGCTCGCCGCGGGTCTGGGTGCGGCACGCGGCGGCGAGGATGCCGCGCAGGGCGAGCACGGTCGCCGTGAGCAGCACGAGCAGCACGATCACGCCCAGCCACGCCAGCACGCGGCCCGCCGTGCCCGGGACGACCGTCGCCGGAACGTAGAAGACGGAGGCGAGCGCGGGCGAGCCGATCGAGAGCCCAGGCGCCGAATGCATGCCGTACACGCCGAGGCAGAGGGCCCCGAGGACCATTGCCGGCAGGAGCGCCGACGCGCCGCGGATCGTCGTCGGGCGTGGCGGCCCGACGAGGGCGAGCGCCCCGGCGACGAGTGTGAGCGCAACTCCGATCGTGTCCGCGACGGTCAGCGTCGCGCTTCGCTCGGGCGGATCGGCCCACGCGATCCCGGAGGCGGCCGCGCCCGGAACGCGCTTGCCGGGCTCGAACCGCAGTCGCGCGCCGGCGTCGAGCACCAGGCGATCGCCGGCCCTGAGCGTCAGGGAGTCACCCTCGCGCAATTGCCACTCGCGAAACCGGCCCGGCTCGTAGACGCGGTACGTCGCGAGGCTCAGCGCGGTGACGCGATGCAGCTCGGTGAAATCGAGTGCGACCGGCGCGACGAGCGTCTGGCCCCCGGTCACCCATGGATCGCGCTCGCCAAAGGTAATCGCGGGCCGCGAGGCGACGCTGTTCCAGGCGCCCCACGGCGAGCTTCCCAGCGCGATGCCGACGACCGCGACGACCGCCACGAACGCCACGCCGCCGGCGAGGGCCAGAGGCACGCGCGACGCGGCCTCTCGATCGCCGCGGAGAAGTACCGGCACCAGGAGGGCCACCGCCGCGACCAGTATGCTCGTCGCCCAGCGCGGAAGACCCAGCAAGCGGGCGACATCGACGAGCAGCAGGAAGTTCGCCCACAGGACGAGCCCGATGCCGATGACGATCGCCAGCCTCGCCACGAAGCTCGAGCGCGATGCCTCGCCGGCGGTCGGATCGAGCCGCGCGATCAGCGGCGCCACCAGAACGGCCAGCGCGACGGTCGACGCGCCGGGGGCGCCCGAGAAGACGCGCGCCGCGACGAGGCCGAGAACCACCGGCGATGTCCACGTCGCCGCGGTCGCCCAGCCACTGGGGCCGGGCGCCGCCTCGGCCGACGCGCGCTGGAAGACCACGACGAGCAGGATGGCGGCGAGAGGCGCGACGGCGGCCGCGTACCACCAGAGGAGGCTCACTCCCGAGAGCCTGAGAGCACCGGGGTTTCCGGGCGCGGCCATCAGAACGATGGCGCCGGCGAGGAGGCCGAGCAAGCCAGCGACCTCCACCCGGCGCAGGGCGGCGATCGACATCGCGCGATTATAGCCGTTCGCGCGGAACGCCAGGAATGAGTATGCTGAGAATCGACGTCAAGCGGGCAGAGACAGTCGGACGGTAAAGCGGGCGTGCGGAGCCGGCTCGACGGTAGACCGGGCGTGCGGAGCCGGCCCGACGGTAGAGCGGGCGTGCAGAGCCAGCTCGACGGAGCGGGCGTGCGGAGCCGGCCCGACGGTAAAGCGGGCGTGCGGAGCCGGCCCGACGGTAGAACGGGCGTGCGGAGCCGGCTCGCATCTATTTCAGGCCACCCGCGGTAAGACCCGGCCACCGACGCCCCCGCTACAAAGGAGCCAATCTTTGGCGGACAAGATCGAGCGCGCCCTCGTGGTCACCGCGCACCCGGACGATTCCGAGTTCGGGGCCGGTGGGACCATCGCCAAGCTGGTCAAGGAAGGCTGCGAGGTCACGTACGTGATCGTGACCAACGGCAACAAGGGCTCGGGCGATCGCTCGATGACCTCCGAGCGTCTGGCGGTGATCCGCGCCGAGGAGCAGCGCAACGCGGCCCGCACGCTCGGCGTCGCGCGCGTCGAGTTTCTCGGCTATCCCGACTGTGAGGTCGAGGACACCCGCGATCTCCGCCGCGACGTGACCCGGCAAATCCGCCGCTGGCGCCCGGACCTCGTCATCGCGATGAACCCGAACCGCACCTACAACCTCGGCGGCTCGCACCGCGATCACCGGATCACCGCCGGCGTCGCGCTCGACTGTGTCTACCCGCTGGCCCGTGACCACCTGTCGTTCCCGGAGCTGATGCCGGAGTTCGAGCCCCACAAGGTGCTCGAGATCCACCTGATGCAGTGGGAGAACCCGAACCTGGTCGTGGACATCACCGACGTGATGGACCTGAAGCTCAAGGCGCTGGCCTGCCACGCGAGCCAGTTCGGCGACTTCCCGGCGGTCGAGAAACGCGTGCGCGAGCGCTCGGCCGAGCTCGGCAAGCCGAAGGGCTACGCCTACGCGGAGACGTTCGACCGGGTCGTCCTCGGGCGATGATGCGCTTCGTTCCCGCCGTGCTGAGCGTGGTGGTCTCGCTCGGCGCCGCGGTCGCGTACCTGTCGCTCCTGCGCGTGCCGGCGATCCGCAACCATCCGGCCCTCTACCTCGCGGGCTTTGCGCTCGGCGCGGCGATCGCCGCCGCCGCGGTGTGGCGCTCGGCCCGCTGGCTTCACCCTGCCGGATGCGACCGGCGCCGCGGTCACGCTCGCCTCGTTCCGTGACCAGCGGCCCGTCGTCCTCGTCTTCTATCGCGGCTACTGGTGACCCTTCTGCGTCGGGGAGCTCCAAGGTCTTGGAGCCTTTCTCACCGAGCTGGGCGACGAAGGCGTGCAGATTCTGGCGATCAGTCCCGATCCGAACGAGCGGAGCCAGGGGCTCGCCGAGAAGCTCCGCGCCCGCTACCGCTTCCTCGCCGACCGCGATCTGGCGGTGACGCGTCGCTACGGCCTCGTTCAACCGCGCGGCGGGCCGTCGGGGCAGGACGTGCCGATTCCGACGACGGTCGTCATCGATCGGCGCGGGATCGTCCGCTGGCTCCGCGTCGCCGACAACTACCAGGTGCGGCCTGATCCCGTCGACGTCGCGCGAGCCGCCCGCGGACTCTAGCCGATGGCCGGCGCGGGGCTAGGACCGAGCGTCCAGCGGGTCCAGGACGCGCTCGCCGCCGCGGGCGGCGGTCACACCATCGTCGCCCTGTCGCAGTCGGCCCGGACCTCGGCCGACGCCGCGCGTGCGGTCGGCTGCCGCGTGGACCAGATCGCGAAGTCCCTGGTCTTCCGCGCCGAGAAGACGCAGCGCGCGGTGCTGGTCATCGCGAGCGGCGCGAACCGTGTCGACGAGATGAAGGTGACCGCCCTGCTCGCCGAGCCCATCGGGCGGGCCGACGC
>QHSM01000019.1 GCA_003221595.1 Candidatus Rokuibacteriota bacterium
TGCCCATCGTCGAGCACGTCGTGATCACGCGCAACGAGTGGCGGAGCGCGCCCGGCCGCGCGGCGACCCGCGTCGGCGAGACGATTGGCTTTCCGTGCTTCGTCAAGCCCTCGAACCTCGGCTCGAGCGTCGGGATCAGCAAGGTGCGAGACGCGGAGGGGCTGACGGCCGCGATCGATCTCGCCGCCCGATACGACCGCAAGATCATCGCCGAGCGCGCCGTGCGCGGGCGGGAGATCGAGGTGAGCGTGCTCGGCAACGACGAGCCGATGGCATCGCTGCCCGGCGAGATCACCTACGACGCCGAGTGGTACGACTATTCGACCAAGTACGCGGAGGGGCAGGCGCGACTCACGGTGCCGGCGCCGATCTCGCCCGAGCTCACGCGGCAGATCCGCGAGCTGGCGATCGCCGCCTTCCGCGCTGTCGACTGCTCGGGCATGGCCCGCGTCGACTTCTTCCTCGAGGGCGACCGCCTGCTGGTGAACGAGATCAACACGATCCCCGGCTTCACCGCGACGAGCGGCTACGCAAAGATGTGGGCGGCCTCCGGCCTCACTTACACCGCGCTGCTCGACCGGCTGATCGAGCTGGCCCTCGAGCGCCACCAGGCCAAGGGCCCGACCGCGTGAACGCCGCGGGCCCCGTCCACGTCGTCATCGCGGGCGGGGGAACGGGCGGCCACACGAGCCCGGGGCTGGCCGTCGCGACCCTCCTGCGCGAGCGGTCGAAGACGTGCGCCTGGATCGGCTCACGCTTCGGCATCGAGGCCCAGCGGGTGCCGCCGACAGGGATCCCGTACGTCGCCATCTCCACGGGCAAGCTGAGGCGCTACTGGGCGTGGCAGAACGTGGCGGACCTCGTCGTCAACGTGCCGGCCGGCATGCTGGGCGCGATTCGTGCCCTGCGAGCGCTCCGGCCGCGGGTCGTCTTCGGCACGGGGGGATTCGTCGCGCTCCCGGTCGTGTTCGGCGCCGCTCTGCTGCGCGTGCCGGTCGTCCTGCACGAGCAGACGGCGGTCCCGGGGCTCGCAAACCGGATCTGTGCCCGGTTCGCGCGCCGGATCGCGGTCACCTTCCCCGACCGGGACGGAAAGTTTCCGGCCTCCCGCGTGGTGGTGACGGGCAATCCACTGCGGCCCGAGCTCCGGCAGGGCTCGCGGTCGAGCGTCATCGCCCAGTTCCAGCTGGACCCGGCCGTTCCCCTCGTCTACGTCACCGGGGGCGCCCAGGGCGCTCACCGCATCAATCGAGTCGTCGGCGAGGCGCTGGCGCAGCTCACCGAGCACGCGCAGATCATCCATCAATGCGGAGACAATCCGACGACGGGCGATCGCCGGTGGCTCGAGGAGCGGCGTACGGCGCTGCCGCCGGCCCTGGCGCGCCGCTACACGGTCGTGCCCTACGTCGGCGCCGAGCTCGCCGGCATCTACGCCGCGGCGGCCCTCGTCGTGGCGCGGGCGGGCGCCGGAACGGTGAACGAGTGCTGCCAGCTCGGCGTCCCCGCCCTGTACATTCCCCTGCCCGGGACGCGGGGAGACGAGCAGACCGAGAACGCGCGGATGGTCGAGCGAGTCGGCGGCGCCGTCGTCCTGCCGCAATCGATGCTCACGGCGGTGCGGCTCGTCGAGGACATCCGCCGGCTCCTCGCCGATCCCGCGAGGCTCAAGCAGATGGGCGAGCACGCGCGGACGCTCGCCGTGCCCGACGCCGCGGACCGCATCGTGGCGGTCCTTTCGGGCTTCTGCGCGTGACGATCGTTCAGCGCGCGGGGGCGCGGCCCCGGAGATCGGCGCGCAGCGGGCAATCGTCGCAGCGTGGCGCGGTCCGGCAGTTCGACTTGCCGACGGCCACGAGCAGCGCGTGAAACTCGTTGAACAGAGCCGGATCCGACGGCAGGTGCGCCTCGAGCCACGCGCGGGCCTCTTCGTAGCCCGCGGCGCGGCCGATCAGGCGGTGGCGCGCGAGGACCCGGCGCGTGTACGCGTCGGCGACGAACGCCGGCCGACCCGCGGCGTACAGGAGGATCGCGTCGGCCGTCTCCGGACCGAGCCCCGAGATCTCCAGAAGGCGCCGGCGCAGCGGGGCGAGCGGGGCCGTCCGCAGCCGGCTGAAGCTCCCGCCCATGCTCTCGACGAGCCAGCCCGTCAGCGCCTGGATCCGGCGCGCTTTGACGCGAGGGGTTCCGGCCGGCCGGATCACACCGGCCAGGTCCGAGGCGTCGAGCGTGGCCACCCGGGCGGGCGTCAAGAGCCCTCGCGCTCGCAGGGCTTCGATCGCGCGCGCGGCGTTCGGCCACGCGGTGTGCTGGGTGAGCACGGTGCCGACGGCAACCTCGTACGGCGTTCGACCCGGCCACCAGTGCTGGCGACCGAAGTGTCCAAGGAGCGCCTCGTAGAGGCGCAGCAGCCGGCCCTTGGAGCGGTCGCGAGGCGGCCCGGGCGCGCGACCCGGCACGGGCCTGGCCCGAGGCGCTGAGCCGATGCTCGGGCTCATCGTCCTCCTCCAGACCCTGATTCTTGCCGTGAGCGGCCCGGCCACGTCACCGGAGTACCTTCCCATCCGGGTGGCGGAGGCGGAGGGTTATTTTGCGGCCGAGGGCCTCGCGGTGACGGTCAGGACCACCCGGGCCGAGTCGGGAGCCGCCGAGGCGCTCGCCCAGGGTCAGGCCGACCTCGCCGCGACGACCCTCGAGGCGATCCTGCGCTTCGGCCTGCGGGCGGCAAGCCAGGCGCCCCGCCTCGTCTTCGGGTTCACGGCCGCTCCGCCGGTCGCGCTGATCGTCGGGGCCTCTCACGTCAACACCGTGCGCTCCGTCGACGACCTGTCCGCGCTTCGGGTCGGGGTCACGACGCCGGGCGCGCCCGAGCACGCGTGGTTCGGCTGGCTGCTGGCGCGGTCGGGCATGAGCGTCGCGCAGGTCGCCGTGACGAGCCTTGGAGCTCGCGGTATCGTGAGCGCCATCGACTCCGGCGAGGTCCACGTGGCGCTCGTCCCCGAGCCGATGGCCACCCAGCTTCTCGACCAGGGGCGAGCCAAGCTGCTCGCCGATTTTCGGACCCCGCGCGCCGTCGTGCAGACGATCGGAGCCAGCACCGTCAGCGCCGCCGTCTTTGCCCGCGCCGACCGGCGCCCCCCCGACCGAGCCCTCTTCGCCCTGGGCCGGGCCCTCAAGCGAGCCGAGCAGCGCATCCGGACCGGCGAGGCCCGTGAGCTCGCCGCCAAGCTCCCGACCCAGGTCGTGGGCGAGCCCGAGGACTTCGCGGAGCGGATCGCGACCTCGCGCTCGCTGTACCTGCCCGACGGCGTGGTCTCGACCGACCAGGTTCAGCAGACGATCGCGATCATCCGGGCGCACACGCCCCTGCCCCAGTCCGTGAAGATCCCGCGGCCGGAGGACATGCTCCAGATCAAGGCTCCACCCGCTCGCTGACCGTCACCCCGAACCCCGCCAGGAGCCGCCGCGTCGCCTCCACGGGCAGCCCCACGACGTTGGTGTAGGAGCCGACGACCGCGTCCACCAGCGCACCCTGAAGATCCTGGATCGCGTAGGCCCCGGCCTTGTCGAGTGGCGAGCCCGAAGCGACGTACTCCTCGATCGTGGCCCCCGGATAGGCCGCCATGAGCACGCGGCTCACGACCGCGGTGGCGACGGCACGACCCGACCCGGCGTCGACGAGCCCCACTCCGGTCAGAACTTCGTGCTGCCGCCCGCGCAGCCGCAGGAGCATCGCCCTCGCCTCATCAGCCCCCGCCGGCTTCCCAAGCACCATGTCATCGATGACAACCACCGTATCAGCCGCCACCACAACCCCCGCGCCAACCCGGCCGGCCACGGCCGACGCCTTCCGCAGGGCTAGCGCCGCCACGGTCGCGGGCATCGGCCCCTCCTCGAGCACCTCCTGGATAGCGCTAGGAATCACCTCGAACTCCGCACAAATCCTCCGCAGCAGTTCCCGCCGACGCGGCGACTGAGACGCGAGGATCACCCTGGTGGCCATAGAGGGCTCGCCGGGGTGCGGGTGGGGAGCGGCGGGAGCCCTGCCGGGATCCGTGTAGTCAGCATTGCTCGCGCGCCGCGTATCAGAACTTTTCGAAACGGGGTGTCAGCCGCCGGATCCCGGCTGGGCTCCCGCCGCTCTCCGCCCGCGCTCCGGCCGCCAAGCTACAGCCGGCGAAGAGTGACAGCAGCGAGGACAATCCCCAGAACGCCCATCAAATTAATCTTGAGGCTCAACCCGAACGTCATGGCGAGGAAGCGAAGGTCCACGGTCACCGGCGGCGTCAGGCCGATCGTCGGCCCGCGGCTGATGAGGTCTTGAGCCCGACCGGCCGGAAGAAGACTGCCGAGAATCTCGCCCAGGAGAGAGCCCACGACCAGGCCCGCGACGACGACCAGGAAGATCAGCCCGATGCCGCGCTGGGCTGCCATCTGAAGACGGCTTCAGGAAAGGATCAGAGGTTTCGCGTCGGTGACGATCCGAGTTTGCTTGGCGACGGCCTTGCGGATGAATTTCGGGAGGCTGAAGGCGTGCTGGTGCGTGACGCCGTCCCAGTACTCGAGCGAGCCCTTGATCCGCTCGGCGATGAGCTTGTCCACCGCCGGCACCCCGAGACGGACGGGGTCGATCTTCTTCGACGCGACGATGAACCCCCAGGGGGTGCCGAAGCAGGAGACGAAGCTCTGATAGGCGGCCACCACCGGGAAGACCTCACGAAGGGTCCGATGAATCGAGGTGAAGAAGGCGAGCTCGCCGAGCTTGGTCATGCCCGCCTGCATCGTCATGGTCCCGCCGGGCGTGAGCCGCTCCCGGACGAGGGTGTAGAACTCCTGGGTGAAGAGCATCCGCGCCGGGCCGTCCTCGAGCGGCTCGACCAGGTCGACCGTGATGAGGTCGAAGCGGTCCCTGGTGTGCTCGAGATACGCCCGGGCATCTTCGTGCCGGACTTCGGTCCTCGGGTCGTCGAACGCTCCCCGGTGCATCTCGGGGAGATGGGTCTTGCACAGCTCGACGACCTCCTGGTCGATGTCGACCATGACGGCCCGCGTGACCGAGGGGTAGCGCAGGATTTCCCGGAGCGTCGCGCCCTCTCCGCCGCCGATGACCAGGGCGCTCCTGGGCGCGGCTTCGGTCGTCAGCATCCCCGGGTGAACCAGGGCCTCGTGGTAGATGAACTCGTCAACCTGGCTGGACTGGATGCGCCCGTCGAGCACCAGGGTCTTGCCGTAGGCGGCTGTCTGGAAGATTTCGACGTGCTGAAACTTGGTCTGGGCCTCGACCAGCGTCCGGGCGATGGCGTGCATGTGCCCTTCGAACGCCGTCGTGGTCTCGAAGAACCACTTGTACGACTGCGAGTTGATCAACTGACGGGAACCGGAGCCCTATTGCTGATCGGCACCGCCGAGTTGAGGAACATTCCACGCTGCATCTCGACGATCGAGGTGCGCTCCGCCGCGAACTGCTCGACCAGGTAGTTGGCCGCGACCTCCGGTTGGAGGACTTCGCCGCAGGAGAAGATGTCCACGGCCGCGTACCGGTACTCCGGCCAGGTGTGGATCGTGAGGTGGGACTCAGCGATGACGACCACTCCGCTGATTCCGAACGGGTTGAACTCGTGGAAGACGACGTCGACGATGGTTGCTTGGGCCCGCTTCGCCGCCTCGACCAGGGCCCCCTTGACGGCCTCGAGGCTGTTGATGGCGTCAGGGTCGCAATCGAACATCTCGAGCAACAGGTGTCGTCCCAGGGCGTTCAATCGTTTTGTCCCCCTTTCATCGATCCGTTCATCTACCGCACCTCTCCTGCGACGCTCTGTCGCGTCGCGATTGCGCTTCGAAAAAATTTCGCTTAAACAACAAAACTTGTTTCACTGTAGGGTCCGTTTTGACCCATTGCAAGAAAAAAACGCCTTTCTGACACCTGAGAGCTCCCAGAACGCGGCGGCGAGCGAACGCGGCGGCGCGCGGCGAGCGCGGCAGGGGTCGAGACGACCACGCGGCACGCGTTCGCTGCTCCGCTGCGGCTTGGCTCCACCGGGGCGCGTGACCTCCGCCGCCGCTCTTCTGGAACGGGTCCCTTCGACCCCTGCCGCGCTCGCCGCCGCGCTCGCCGCGCACCGTCCGTGCTCGCTCGCGCGTTCCCGGAGCCGCTGCAGTTTCCGCTTGCAATCGATTGTCGAGCGGCTAGAGTGACGAAGAATTCATGCGTGCGGTCTCTCCGAGCTTCATCGGCTGCACCCTGCCGCTCTCCGACGCCCGCATCGTCATCTTCGGCATCCCCTTCGAAGGGCGGGTGAACCTCCGGAAGGGCGCCGACGCCGGTCCGCGCGACGTCCGGCTCGGCTCCGAGTCGATCGAGACCTACTCGCCGGCCCTCGTGCGCGACCTGGAAGACCTGGCCATCGCCGACATCGGCGACTGCGAGCTCCCGGACGGCGTGTCGCCGCGCGAGCAGCTCGACGCCGCTCGCAAGCAGATCGCCGCCTGGTGGCGGCCCGGCTTGATCCCGTTCATGCTGGGCGGCGACCACACGGCGACGGTGTCGGTGATCGAGGTCCTGGCGCCCGCGTTCCCCGACCTCCGCATCCTCCATCTCGACGCCCATCCGGACCTGCGCGAGGAGTTTCTCGGCGAGCGCTACAACTACGCCTCGGCGCTGGCCCGGGTGATGGACACCGTCCCCCCGGAGCGCGTCTACCAGGTCGGGATTCGCACCGGCGCCCGCGAGGAGTACCACCGGCGACGTCCCCACTTCTTCCCCATGTACCCGATGGTCAGCGGCCATCCGATCGAGGTCGTTCGCCGCTTGCTGCCCGAGCTCCAGCGCCATCCCCTCTACGTCACGATTGACGTGGACGTGCTCGACCCGGCCGAGGCGCCGGGGACGGGTTCCCCCGAGCCCGGCGGGCTCCGGGTGCCGGAGCTGGTCGAGATCGTCCGGTCGCTCGAGGGCTGCCAGGTGATCGGCGGCGATCTGGTGGAGGTCGCTCACGCCTGGGATCCGACCGGCCGCACCGGCATCGCGGCCTCCTGGGTCATTCGGGAGGCGCTCCTGGCCTGGTGGGGCGCTCCGCGTTGAGGCTTCGCGAGAAGAGCCGCATCCGCGAGTACAGCGCGCCGCGGTTCTACGAGATCGCCTTCGACCTGAACCGCAAGGGCGAAGTCGACTTCCTCGTCCACTGCTTCAAGCGATTCTCGCCGCGGCGCGTCCGGAGCGTCGTCGACATCGCCTGCGGCACCGGGCCCCACCTGATGCGGCTGGCCGATCGCGGCTACGCCATGTCGGGGCTCGATCTGTCGCCGCGGAACATCGAGTTCCTGGGCCGGCGACTGGCCGCCAACGGCCACGAGGGCGAGCTGGTCGTGGGCGACATGACGAACTTCCGCCTCGCGCGCCCCGTCGACGCCGCCATCTGCATGCAGGATTCGCAGGGGCACTTGCTGACGAACGATCAGTTGGTCGCTCACCTGAAGTCGGTCGCGCGGTGCCTCAAGCGGGGCGGGCTCTACGTCTTCGACCGCTACATGGCGTCGTCCTGGACGAACCCGGCGCGGCGCTGGTCGTGGTCCAAGCGGCGCGGGCGCCTGATCGTCCGCGCCTCGTTCTCCGCCCTGAACGACGTGGACCCGGTGAGCCAGGTGTTTCGCGAGCGCATGACGCTCGAGGCCATCGAGAACGGCACGCGCCGGCTCTACCGGCAAAATCACCTGTCGCGGATGGTCTTCCCTCAGGAGCTCAAGGCCCTGGTCGAGCTGGCGGGCGGATTCGAGTTCGTCCAGTGGTTCTTCGGCTTCAAGCCCTGGCAGGTCCTCGAGCGCTCCCGGCACCCGATCATCATGGTCGTCGTCCTGCGCAAGAAGTAGGCGTGAAGCCGCCCGACGCGGTCGAAGTCGGGCGCCGGCCGATGCTTCGGCTCAAGCGCGGGCACGACACGCCGCGCAGCCATCCATGGATCTTCAAGGGCGACGTCGCCGAGGTCAGCGACGTCGAGCCGGGCTCCGAGGTCACGGTCGTCGACTCGACCGGCCGCTTCATCGGTCGCGGCCTCTACAATCCCCGCCCCGCCCTCTGCTGCCGCGTCCTCACCTGGACCGACGAGCCGCTCGACGCCGCCTTCTTCCGTCGCCGGCTCGAGCGGGCGCTGGCTCTGCGCTCGCGCGGCCAGACCCAGCCGCCGGCGCTCTGCCGCCTCGTCTGGAGCGAAGCCGACGGCCTTCCCGGGCTGGTCGTGGACCGGTACGGGTTCGTCCTGGTGATGCAATGCCTCACCCTCGGCATGTCGCGCCTGCGGGCGACGATCGTCGAGGCGCTGATCGGGCTGCTCGGCGACGTCCAGGTCTACGAGATGGACGAGGAGGCCTCCGCCCGGCTCGAGGGGTTCTCGGCAGCCCGCGGATGGGCCCGCGGCTCCGGGCCCAGGAGCGTCCGGGTGAACGAGGGCGGCGTGGGCTTCGACGTGACGATCGGCGTCGGACACAAGACCGGGCTCTACCTGGATCAGCGCGAGAACCGGGCGCGGGCCGGTGCCCTGGCCCGGGACCGGGACGTCCTGGACGCCTTCAGCTACACCGGGGGCTTCGCCTGCCACGCGCTCTACGGCGGTGCCCGGCGGGCCGTCTGCATCGAGTCCTCGCCCGAGGCGATCGCGGGCGCCCGTCAGAACCTGGCGCTCAACGGCTTCGCCGCGCGCGCCGAGATTCTCACCACCAATGCCTTCGACGAGCTACGACGCCTCGAGCGGACGGGCGCGCGCTTCGGGGTGATCGTTCTCGATCCGCCGCCGTTCGCGCGCAACCGGTCGGCGGTCGACGCCGCGGCGCGCGGCTACAAAGAAATCAACCTGCGCGCGCTGCGAATGCTCGAGCCGGGCGGGAGCCTCCTGACGTTCTCGTGCTCCCATCACGTCTCGGAGGCGCTCTTCGAGGAAATCTGCCGCGAGGCCGCCGCGGATGCCGGCGTCCGCACCCGGGTCGCCGATCGCCTCTCGCAGGCCGGCGACCACCCCGTCCTCCTGAACGTCCCCGAGACCCGCTACCTGAAGGGTCTCCTCCTCGAAGCTTTCTGATGCCCGGAGGCGCCGGTCACCAGGCGCGAGTCTCACCGTGCTTCAGCACCCAGATGTGGTCGAGATCGAGCCCGAGCCGGCGGGCTTCGGTGATGAGCCGCTGAGGCGGCTCGTCCAGCGGTTCTTCGGCCAGGTCGAAGGTGCCCCAGTGGATCGCGACGAATCGCTCGCCGCGGACGTCGGCGAAGGCCCGGAGCGCCTCCTCCGGCGTCGTGTGGCTCGGCTGCATGATGCCGGCCGGTACGTAGGCCCCGATCGGCAGCGCCGCGAGATCGAATGGGCCGAGCCGGTCTCCGATCTCCTTGAGCCCGGCGAAGTACGCGGTATCGCCGGCGAAGTAGAGCCGCTTGGTCGGCCCGGCGATGACCCAGCCGCTCCAGAGGCGACGGTTTCGGTCCCACAGGGTGCGTCCGGAGAAGTGCTGGGCCGGAACACAGGTGAAGCTGAGCCCTCGCTCCTCGCGCCGGCCCCACCAGTCGAGCTCCTCGACGTCCGCGATGCCGGCGTCCGCGAACCACTGTTTGAGGCCGAGCGGGACGATGAACCGGGGACGGTGCTCGGCGGCGAGCCGCTTCACCGTCGCCTCGTCCAGGTGGTCGTAGTGGTCGTGCGAGATCACGACGACGTGGATCGGGGGCAGATCCTCGAACCGGAGACCGGGGGCCGACACGCGGCGCGGGCCGGCGAACGACACGGGGCTCGCTCGGTCGGACCAGTGAGGATCGGTGAGGATGTTGACCCCATCGAGCTGGACCAACAGGGTCGAGTGGCCGACCCAGGTTACCGTGACGGCGCCGCGATTGGCGTGGATGGTCCCGAGGTCGCTCGCCACCTGGGGGAGATTCGCCGTCCGCGGCGAGAAGGTGGCGGCCCACATCCGCGAGACGAAGAAGGTGACGCGCGTCCAGGCGCCGACGGTCGGGTGCGATTGACTCACGTTCGCGAACCCGCGCTCGCGGTGATGGGCGGGAGCGCCGGGCACCGGCGCGCCGACGCTGGAGCAGCCGGTGGCCAGGAGGACCAGGAGCAGCGCGCGGGCCGGCCAGATGGTCAGGCGGTGGGCTCCCCGAGGGGCACCTCGATGATGAATGCGGCGCCCCCGTCGGCGCAGTTTTCCGCGCGGAGCGAGCCGCCGAGCTCGGTGACGATCCCGTAGGAGACCGACAGCCCGAGGCCGCTACCCTCGCCCGGCGGCTTCGTGGTGAAGAAGGGATCGAAGATTCTCAGCAGCACCTCCGGCGGGATTCCGGGTCCGGTGTCGCGCACCTCGACGCACGCGTGGCGATCCGTCGGCCACACTCGCACCGTCAGCACACGGTTGGAAAGATGCTTGGCCATCGCCTGGTGCGCATTCTGCACGAGGTTGAGCAGCACCTGCTGGAGCTGGTTCTCGTCCGCGCACACGAAGGGGCACGCGGCGAAGTCGGTGACGACACGGATGTTGTCCTGCTGGAGCTGGTATCCCTTCAGCTCGAGCACTCTCCGCGCCTGGTCGGCGAGGGAGCACGGGCGCCGCTCGGGTGTGTAGTGACGGGCGAACAGCAGCAAGTTCTGGACGATGCGCGCCGCACGTCCGGCTTCCTCGGCGACGACGCCGAGGCGGTCGCGCACGTGCGAGGTCGTCTCGGGATGCGTCAGCAGGAGATGCGTCTGGCCGAGGATGGTCGTGAGCGGATTGTTGATCTCGTGCGCCACGCCCGAGGCGAGCTCGCCGACGGCCGAGAGCTTCTCGGCGTGGATCAGCTGGGTCTCGGCGCGGATACGCTGCGCGTGGGCGCGCTTGATCTCGTCGCGCTCGCGGAGCAGCTCGGAATAAAGCCGCGCGTTGTCGAGCGCGACGCCGATCTGATCCGCGGCCGCCTCGAGCAGGGCGAGCTCCTCCCGGTCGAACTGGTCGAGGGTCTTGCGGCCGAGCGACAGGGTGCCGAGGACCCGGCCCCGGCTGTGGATCGGCACGCAGACGAATCCCTGGATCTGCTCGCGCCGGACGGCGGCCCGCGCGCTCGGCAAGACGTTCGGGTCCTCGTAATTCCGTTCGATCCGTACCGTCTTGCCGGACGTGGCCACGTGACCGATGAGCCCCTCGCCCACCGGCAGCGCTCGATTCACCTCGCGCAGCCGCGGCGACATGCCGCGCTCGCCGCGGAGCTCGAGCGTCTTGCGGTCGTCGGACAGGAGATGAAGGCTCGAGATCTCGTGGCCGGTGACGCGGGTGAGCGCCTCGACCGCGGTGCGGACGACTTCCTCGACGTCGAGCGTGCGGCTGACGGCCTCCGCGACGGTGTGGAGGATCTTCAGGTGGGGCTGGGCAGCAGGCCGGCCGGGCGCCCGGCGCTGGCCGCTAGTGCCGTGCGGGGAGCGACCGGCGCGCCGCTTCAATCGCGGACTCCACGAGCGCCCGGTCTGCGGCCGGGAGGTCCCCGAACTCAGCGGCGAGGTCGAGCAGCATCGCGACGTCGGTGAGGCGCTCGCCGGCGTCCGCTCCCCGGCCGGCCGCCGCGTCGCACGCGGCGGCGAGGGCCGCGGTTTCCAGCCGCTCACCGGTGGACGTCCGCGCCATCTGGCCCATGGCGCGCGTAACGCGGAAGACCGTGGGCGCGAGACCCTTCCACGGGTCGTCGCTCGGCGCGGGAGCCGCGTCTGTCTTGTCGACCACGCGCGCGAGGCCCGCGGCCACGGCCCGATCGAGATAGTCGAAGTCGAACGGCTTGGCCACGTAGTCGAACGCGCCGAGCGTCAAGGTCTCGCGGGCGAGGCTGACGTCTTCGTTGGCGGTCACCATGATGACGGGGACGCTGTCGGTCAGCTCGCGAATGCGGCGCAGGACCTGGACGCCGTCCAGGCCGGGCATGCGCACGTCGAGCAGGACGAGGTCGGCGCGGCCGCCGCGAACGGCGCTGAGCGCCTCGAGGCCGCTCGTCGCCGCCTCGACGGCGTACCCCTCCGTCGCGAAGTACTCGGTCAGGACCTCGCGTACCGGAGCTTCGTCATCGACGACCAGGATCCGCCCAAGGGCCATTACTCATTATCTTACCCCAGGCGGGGGCCCCCGCCCTCACCCCGCCGCGCGGGCCACGAAGGCGTAGGCGAGCTCTAAAGCCGCGTCAAGACGGGCGGGATCCTTGCCTCCAGCCTGGGCGAGGTCGGGACGGCCGCCGCCACCCCCGCCCACAGCCTTGGCGACCTCCTGGACGAGCTTGCCGGCTGGAAATCGGGAGGTGAGGTCCTTCGTGACGGCAGCGATCAGGTTGACCTTCCCGTCGAGGACGCTCCCCACGCAGACGACCCCCGAGCCGAGCCGGGTGCGCAGGGTGTCGGCGACCGAGCGGAGCCCGTCGGCATCCAGCCCGTCGATACGCCCGGCGATCACCGCGACCCCGTTGATCTGACGGGCCGACGCGACCAGGTCCTCGGCGCGCGAGCGCGCCAGCCGCGCCTCGAGATCCCGGAGCTGCTTCTCGAGCACCCGCTGCTCGTCGAGCAGCTTCTGCAGCCGGGCCGGGACCTCGAGGGGTCCGATCTTGAGGATGTCGGCCGCCTGGCGGAGCGCCGACTCGCTCCGGGCGACGCTCGCGAGCGCGGCCGGCCCCGCGACGGCCTCGACGCGCCGGACGCCCGAGGCCACCGCGCCCTCGGTCGTGACCTTCACCAGACCGATCTCGCCGGTGCGGCCGAGGTGCGTGCCGCCGCACAGCTCGGTCGAGAAGTCGCCGATCTTGATCACGCGCACCCGATCGCCGTACTTCTCGCCGAAGAGCGCCATCGCGCCGGTCTTGAGGGCCTCGTCGAGATTCATCTCGCTCGGCATGACGGGCGTGTCGGCCTGCACCTGCTCGTTCACCAGATCCTCGATGCGGCCGATCTCACGGTCGTTCACCTGGCCGCCATGCGAGAAGTCGAATCGCAGGTGATCGGGCGCCACCAGCGACCCCGCCTGGGTCACGTGCGTGCCGAGCACCTTCCGCAAAGCGGCGTGGAGGAGGTGCGTGCCGGTATGGTGCTGACGCAGGCCCTGGCGGCGCGGGGAGTCGACCGTCACCGCCACCTCGTCGTCCTCGCGCAGCGCGCCCTCCGTCACCCGCACGCGGTGGACGATCACCTTGGGGCCGCGATAGTACGTGTCGAGGATCTCGCCGCGACCGTGGCGTCCCACGATCGTCCCGGTGTCGCCCATCTGACCGCCGGACTCGGCGTATCCGGGCGTCTGATCGAGGACGACCTCGACGGTCTGGCCCTGGCGCGCCTCGCGCTGACGCGCCCAGTCACCCTCCCGGACCATCGCCCAGATCTTCGCCGGCGTCGCCAGGAGCTCGTAGCCGAGGAACTTCTGGGCGCCGAACGTCTGCGGAACCGTGGCGAAAAACGCCCCGCCGTCCGCGCCGTCCCCGACGGCGAAGGCCGCGCCCGCCCGGGCGCGCTCCCGCTGGGCTTCCATCTCCTGTTCCCACGTCGACTCGGTCTGCGTCGTCGACACCCAGCCCCGGTCGTGCAGCTCATCCTCGGCCAGGTCGCGGGGGAACCCGAACGTGTCGTACAGGGTGAACAGGAAGCGTCCGTCGATCGCGCGCCGGCGACCCGCGCCCTGGGCCTTCGCGTATTCCTCGATCCGATTGATGCCGGCGTCCAGCACCGCGGCGAATCGCTCCTCCTCCTCGCCGACCGCGCGCTGGATGCGATCGCCCTCGCTCTTGAGCTCCGGGTAGGCGTCGCCCATGTCGGCCACGACGCCCTCGATGGCCTTCCAGACGAACGCGCCGGCGATCCCGAGCTTGCGGGCGTGGCGCATCGCCCGCCGCATGATGCGCCGCAGGACGTAGCCGCGCCATTCGTTCGAGGGCAGGACGCCATCGGCAATGAGGAACGCGGTCGTCCGCGCGTGGTCCGCGATGACGCGCATCGACACGCGGTCGTCCTCGGCGCTCGTCGCGTAGGCCTTGCCCGCGAGCCGCTCGATCCGCTGGAACACGTGCGCGAACAGGTCCGTGTCGTAGTTCGATTGCTTGCCCTGGACGACCGCCGCGATGCGCTCGAGGCCCATGCCGGTGTCGATCGACGGTCGCGGCAGCGGTGTCAGCGTTCCGCTCGCGTCCCGGTTGTACTGCATGAAGACCAGGTTCCAGACCTCGAGCCAGCGGTCGCACTCGCACTCGGGCCCCCGGCACGCGCGGCCGGCGGCGACCTCGGCGCACGCGATGTGGTCGCCCTGGTGGAAGTGCAGCTCCGAGCACGGGCCGCAGGGTCCCGTGTCCCCCATGGCCCAGAAGTTGTCCTTCTCGCCCAGGCGCAGGATCCGGTCGTCCGTCAGGCCGGCGATGCCCTTCCAGAGGCCGAACGCGTCGTCGTCGTCGGTGTACACCGTCGCCTTGAGGCGCCGCCGGTCGAGGCCCAGGTCGCGCGTGACGAATTCCCACGCGAAGGTGATCGCGTCCGGCTTGAAGTAGTCGCCGAACGAGAAGTTGCCGAGCATCTCGAAGAACGTGTGATGGCGCGCGGTGTGGCCGACATTTTCGAGATCATTATGCTTGCCGCCGGCCCGCACGCACTTCTGGCTCGACGTCGCCCGGACGTAGGCGCGCCGCTCGGCGCCGAGGAACACGGACTTGAACTGGACCATGCCGGCGTTGGTGAAGAGCAGCGTGGGGTCGTCGCCCGGCACGAGCGACGACGAGCGCACACGCGTGTGGCCGTTGCGCTCGAAGTAACGCAGAAAATTCTCCCGAAGCTCACCGCCCGTCATTGGGAGCCAATTGTATCACCGGCGTCTCAGTCGTCGAGTCGAGCGCCCAGGCATTCGCGCACGACGCGCGCGACGATCGCCGCGGCATGGCCGCGGCGCAAGAGATGGTCGCGCAGCCGCGCCGCGGCGCGCGCGCGATCGGCGCGCTGGAGCGCGGGCAGGCGCCGGCGCGCGACCGCGCGCGCCCGCTCGAGGGCGTCGGCGTCGTCGCGGGCCAGGGCCGCGTCGATCAGGGGTCTGGCGACCCCGCGCGCCACGAGCTCGGCGCGCAGGCGTGCGGGGCCGTAGCCGCGCGCCGCGCGCGTGGCCACCCAGTGACCGGCGAACGCGGCGTCGTCGAGATAGCCGCGGGCGACGAGATCGGCCAGCACTTCGGCGGCGACGTCCGCGGGCGCCCCGCGCCGGCGCAGGCGCCGCTCAAGCTCGCGGGTCGTCCAGGCGCGGCGGGACAGGAGGTCGGCGGCGGCCAGGCGCGCGGTCCGCGCGTCGAGAGCTCGGCGCGGACCGCGCGGGGCCGTCAGGATCTTTTGAAGAAGGAGCTGCCGGTCGGGGCGACGGGCGCCCGCTCGTTGCTCCGCTGCTCGAATGACTGCTCGCCCGTCGAGAAGATTCCGCGGACCTTGAGATCGAAGTCGTCGGCGTTGGTGGCCGCTTCCCGCGCCGTCTCGTAGGAGATGATCCCGTCCCGGTAGAGCTTCAGCAGGCACTGGTCGAAGGTCTGCATCCCGTACTGCGACTGGCCCTGGGCGATGAACGCGGGAATTTCCGGCGTCCGCTTGGCGTCCCGGATGCAGTCCTTGATGGCGCCGGTGCCGACCAGCACCTCGACGGCCGGGATCCGGCCCTCGCCGCCGATCTTCGGGATGAGCCGCTGGGAGACGATGCCGACGATGACCGCCGCCAGCTGGTCGCGGATCTGCTGCTCCTGATGCGGCGGGAAGGTGCCGAGGATCCGGTTCACGGTCTCGCTGGAGTTCAGTGTGTGCAGCGTGGAAAAGACCAGGTGGCCCGTCTCCGCGGCGTGCAGCGCGACCGACATGGTCTCCGGGTCGCGCATTTCGCCGACGAGAATGACGTCGGGGTCTTCGCGGAGCGCGGCGCGCAGCGCGGTGGCGAAGCTCGGCGAGTCGTGGCCGATCTCGCGCTGGCTGACCACGCAGCCGATGTCGTCGTGGGTGAACTCGATCGGATCCTCGATCGTGATGATGTGGTCGTTCCGCGTGCGGTTGATGTAGTCGATCATCGCCGCCAGCGTCGTCGACTTACCGGAGCCGGTGATGCCCGTGACCAGCACCAGCCCGCGACGCTCCATGGAGAGCTGCTCGAGCACCTCGGGCAGCCCGAGCTCCTCGAACTTCGGCTTCTTGGAGGGAATCGAGCGGAGCACGGCGCGCACGGCGCCGAGCGCCAGGAACATGTTCACGCGGAATCGACCGAAGTTCGGCACCGAGTACGCGGAGTCGACCTCTCGCCCGTCCTTCAGCTGGGTGTACATGCGCTCGGTGAGACAGCGGCGCGCGATCGCGTCCATGTCGTCGCCGGTGATCACGCCGAGATCCCCCTGGGGCACCAGGCGCCCGTGAATGCGGAGGACCACCGGCGAGTTCGCCTTGAGGTGAAGGTCGGAGGCCCCGCGCTCGACGCCGGTGACCAGGAGCTTGTCGAATTCCATCGCCATGAACCGCTCCTATTTGCTCAACACGGCCGCGCGGAGCCCGAGGACGTCGCGGAGCTTGGCTTCGAGGTCCGCGAGCGTCGCCCCGTTCTCCTGCAGCCACTTCTTGGCGTTCTCGCGTCCCTGCCCGATCCGCTCGCTCTTGTACGTGTACCAGGTCCCGGACTTCTCGATGAGGCCGTTGTCGACGCCAGCGTCCAGCACGCTGCCCGTCTTCGAGATACCCTCTCCGTACAGCACGTCGAACTCCGCCTCCCGGAAGGGGGGCGCGAGCTTGTTCTTGACGACCTTGACCTTGGTGCGGACGCCCAGTGACTCGGTGCCCTGTTTGATCGCGTCCTGGCGGCGGATGTCGAGCCGAATGGAGGCGTAGAACTTCAGGGCGCGCCCGCCGCTGGTCGTCTCGGGGTTGCCGAACATCACGCCGATCTTCTCGCGGATCTGGTTGATGAAGATGACGATCGCGCCCGAGCGCGAGATGGCGGCGGTCAGCTTGCGGAGCGCCTGCGACATGAGGCGCGCCTGCAGCCCCGGCAGCGAGTCGCCCATGTCGCCGTCGAGCTCGGCGCGGGGAACGAGCGCCGCCACCGAATCGATCACGATCACGTCGACGGCGTTCGAGCGGACCAGCGTCTCGGTGATCTCGAGCGCCTGCTCGCCGGTGTCCGGCTGCGAGATGAGCAGCTCGTCCGTGTTGACCCCGAGCTTCTTGGCGTAGATCGGGTCGAGCGCGTGCTCGGCGTCGATGAACGCGGCGATCCCGCCCAGGTGCTGGGCCTCGGCCACGACGTGCAGCGCCAGCGTGGTCTTGCCCGAGGACTCCGGCCCGTAGATCTCGGTGACGCGTCCCCGGGGCAGGCCCCCGATCCCGAGCGCCACGTCGAGCGAGATGGCTCCGGTGGGGATGACGGCGATCTCCTCGAGCGGGCCGCCCGCGCCCAGGCGCATGACCGACCCCTTGCCGAACTGCCGCTCGATTTGCGCGATCGCCAGCTCTAACGCCTGTCGTCGCTCGCTCTTCGCTTCAGCCATGCCCATCTCCTTGGATCATCCTCGCACGCTCGCTGCACGTTGCGTTATCGCTTTCGGTCATTCTAGGTGGACGCACACAAATGCGTCAATGTCCGGACATTTAGACCCCCCCTCCGACCGCTCCGAGGCTCGCCGCGGCCAGCTCAGTGTACCGGGCTCCCCGCGGCGAGAGCTCGCTTCGCATCAGCGAGGCGCGCGCGACCCGGAGGCGGCCGAACGGGCGCCCGGCGCCGCCGCGCAGGGCGTCGGTGAGCGCAGGGGCGCGCCCGGGTTGACGGACCCGGCCGAGGGTGACGTGCGCGGAGAAGGGCCGGGCTTCCCGGGCGAAGCCGAGTGCGGCGAGGGCATCGTCCACGCGGCCAGCGAGATCGCCCATCGCGCCGGCTCCCGTGGTCACGCCGGCCCACACCACGCGGGGGCGCACGGCCGACGGAAAGGCGCCGAGGCCCTCCAGGTCGGCATCGAACGCGCTCACGCCCGCGATCGCCCCGGTGAGCGCGCCGACGATCTCCTCGATCCGACCGTCGGCGACCTCGCCGAGGAACTTCACCGTGAGATGAAGGTTACCCGGCGCCACCCAGGAGACGTCACGGGCCGTGGGCCTCAGATCGTCGATCGCCGCGCCGAGCTTTCCCCGGACGGCGTCGTCGAGCCCGATCGCGACGAACGCGCGGATGGAGCCTATGGAGTGCCCAGGAGCTGCAGGAGGTTGAGGAGACCTTGCTGTTGCTCGGGGTCGGTCTCACCCGCGAGCGCGGCGCTCAGATCGGCAATCGCGCCCAGCCGGTCGCCCTTGAGCTCCCGGTCGAGGCCGCGGGCGGCCAGCGCTCGCGAATCGAGCGGCCGCAGCGGCTCCGGAGCGGGCCCCGACACGCCCGCCGATGTGGGTCGGCGGGCGGCCGCGAGGGGTGGCAGCGAGTCGATTGCGGTGAGCATCCGCGCCTTCTGGCGGGGATCCGGCTCGAGCTCGATCGCTCGCACCCAGTCGGCACGGGCCTGGTCCGCGTCGCCGGCGAGCCATCGAGCGTTCCCGCGCGCGAACGAGGCGCCGGCATGGCTCGGGTTCTCGGCGAGGACCGCGGTGCAGTCGGCGATCGCCCCCCGATAGTCGTGCTTCGAGATGAGCGCCTGGCACCTGTTGAAGAGGACCTCGTCCGCGGGCGCCCCGAGCTCGCGCGCCTTCGTGTAATCGGCGATCGCGCCGTCCACGTCGCCCAGGCGAGCCCGGACGAGGCCGCGGCGGGCGTACGCGGCAGCCGACTCCGGCGAGAGGCGAATCGCCTCGTCGAACGCCGTCACCGCGGCGGCGTCCTGGCCGCGCTGCGACAGCGCGACGCCCCGCTGCAGCGGTGTGACCGTCGAGCACGCGG
>QHSM01000072.1 GCA_003221595.1 Candidatus Rokuibacteriota bacterium
CCAGGTCGTGGGCGTGAGCACCGACCACCATCTCGCTCTGGCCGCTTGGCAAAAGGATCAGAAGTCCAAGCAGCTCCTTCTCTCTGATTTCCGCCGGCAGATGCTTCCCGCGTACGGCGCGATGGAAATGAACGAGGCCAGTCCGGTTTATCGCTACGCCAAGCGCGCCTACTTCATCATCGACAAGAGTGGTACGGTGAAGTTCGTGAAGGTGATGGACCGTGGAACGGATCTTCTCGAGCCCGCCGAGGTCCTGGCGGCGGTCAAGGCAGCGGCTCCGTAGCCCTCGGAGGAACGTCGTGGCTACCGTGAGATTCGTGATCCTGGTGGGAGCGATACTGGCGATGACGTCGGCGTGCGCGAACATCGGCACCGGGGCGGCGCCCCCGCTATCCGTGACCGACACGACCTTGATGTACGGCTGGGAGAATCACTTCTCGATCGAGTGGGCGGCGGCTCAGGGCCGCAACGGGACGCAGCGCGTCACCGGCTATATCTACAACCGGAAGGGCGAGTACGCGCTCGACCTCCGCGTCATGGCCCAGGCTGTCGACGCGTCGGGCGCCGTGGTCGGTCAGCGCATCGCGTTCGTACCCGGCGGAGTGGGCGGCTTGGGGCGCATCTATTTCGAGGTCCCGAACCTACCGGCGGCCAGCACGTACCGTGTGAGTGTCTACGACTTCACCTGGTCGCAGGGAACGGGCGACTCTCGCCCCTGACCCCGTAAGCGGCTGAACTCCCGGGATCCGGGTGCTCCAGCGGGCATCACGGGTCCCGGGGCGATACTCCCCCCTTGACGCATCATCGCCTTCGAGCGGATGCTCTGCGCATCGAACGAATGAAGCGCCCAGGCTAGGGAGACACGTCCAATGCGTCCACGTCGGACATCCCGACCGGCCACGCCGCCGGTCATTTTTGCGCTGCTCGTAGCGTCCCTGCCTATCGTCGGTATCACCCGGGAAGTCACGGCCCAGGCGGCCCCGGCCGGAGAGGCCGTGGTCGCGTGGCACGTCACGATCGCCCCGACCTGGTTCGATCCATCGACCGCTCCGGCGCAGATCACCCCGTTCGGGATACTCTTCGCGCTCCACGACGCCCTGGTGCGGCCCCTGCCGGGCAAGGGCAAGATGTCCCCGAGCCTCGCCGAGTCGTGGTCCGAGAGCGCTGACGGGCTCGTGTATGAGTTCAAGCTTCGGCGCGATCTCAAGTTCCACAACGGGGACCCGGTCACGGCCGAGGACGTGAAGTTCAGCTACGAGCGCTATCGGGGCGCGGGAGCCAAGGAGATCCAGGCGCACGTCCGTCAGGTCGAGATCGTCGATCCGCTGACGGTGCGCTTTCAGCTGAACGAGCCCTGGCCCGACTTCATGACCTTCTACGGCACGACCGCCACCGCGGCCGGCATCGTGGTCCCCAAGAAATACGTGACCCAGGTCGGCGACGACGGCTTCCGAAAGCACCCGATCGGCGCCGGCCCCTACAAGTTCGTGAGCCACAAGCCCGGCGTGGAGGTGGTGGTCGAGGCCTACACCGGGTACTGGCGCCGCGTGCCCAACGTGAATCGCTTCGTCATGAAGAGCGTCCCCGAGGGGACGACCCGGGTGGCGATGCTGAAGAACGGCGAGGCGGACATCGCGTTCGCGCTCGACGGCGAGGACGCCCAGAACGTGAAGCGGGATTCGCGGCTGCAGCTGGTGCCCTCCAAGCACGCGTCCATCTACTGGATCGAGTTCGCCGACCAGTGGGATCCCAAGTCGCCGTGGCACGATCGGCGGCTCCGGCTGGCGGTCAACCATGCGCTGAATCGCCAGGCGATCAACGAGGTCTCGTGTCTCGGCTACTGCCCGCCGGCCGGGGTCATCGTGCCCCGCGTCATGGAGTTCGCGTTGCCGGCGACGCCGACGCCGTACGATCCGCCGAAGGCCAAGCAGTTGCTCGCCGAGGCCGGCTATCCCAACGGGATCGACGCGGGCGACTTCGTGCCGACCCCCCCGTTCGTCACCACCGCCGAGGCGGCGACGAATTACTTGGGCGCGGTCGGGATTCGCACGAAGATGCGACTCATGGAGCGTGCCGCGTTCCTCGCCGCCTGGCGTGAGAAGAAGCTGCGCGGCCTGTTCATGGCCGCGGTCGGGAACTCGGGCAACGCGGCCAGCCGCGTGGAGGCGTTCATGTTCTCCAAGGGGAGCAACGCCTACGGCGGCTATCCCGACCTCGACGACCTGTTCCACCAGCAGGCGCGGGAGCGCGACACCGTCAAGCGCGAAGCGATGCTCCACCGCATCCAGCAAATGTCCATCGATCGGGTCATGTTCGCCCCGATCATGGACTACCGCACGCTGCGCGGGGTCGGACCGCGCGTGGCCGAGCACATGCTCGACTCGATGCACCTGATCCCGTTCCCGTCCTACGAGGACGTGCGCCTGAAGGGGCAATAGCGATCGCGGGAGGTTGACGCGGACCACCTATGTACGCGGCATACTTCGGGCTGACCGAGCGGCCCTTTTCTCTGGCCCCTGATCCGCGCTACCTCTATCTGAGCGAAGCGCACCGCGAGGCCCTTGCCCATCTCCTCTACGGCCTCGGCGAGGGCGGGAGCTTCGTGCAGCTGACGGGCGAGGTGGGGACCGGAAAGACCACCGTCTGCCGCGCCCTCTTGGAGCAGCTTCCCCCCGAAGTCGACGTCGCGATGATCTTCAATTCGCAGCTCACCTCCCTCGAGCTGCTCGCGGCCGTGTGCGACGAGCTCCGGGTGCCGTACCAGGCGGGGACCACGAGCCTGAAAGTTTTGATCGACGCTCTGTCCCACGCGCTGCTCGACGCCCATGCGCGGCAGCGCCGGACCGTGCTCATCATCGACGAAGCTCAGAACCTGAGCGCGCGGGCGCTGGAAGAGGTCCGCCTGCTCACGAATCTGGAGACGACCACGGAAAAGCTCCTGCAGGTGATTCTCATCGGCCAGCCCGAGCTGGCCGAGCACCTGGCTCGCCGGAATCTTCGCCAGCTGGCCCAGCGCGTGACCGCGCGCTATCACCTGCGGCCGTTCAGCGAGCTCGAGACGCAGAAATACATCCAGCACCGGATGGAAGTCGCGGGCCAGCGCCAGCCGATCTTCACCAGGCTGGCCATGCGGACGGCGCACCGTCTGTCCGGCGGCGTTCCGCGTCTCTTGAACACGATCTGCGACCGCGCCCTGCTCGGCGCCTACGCGACGGGCCAGACGCGCGTCAAGGACGCGGTCGTTCGCCGCGCGGCGAGGGAAGTGCTCGGACGCCGGCGGGGCCGCCGCTGGAAGGTCGCGACCGCGACGGCGGCGCTCCTGGTGGTCGCGGGCGGAGTCGCGCTGCTCGCCTGGGGCGGGCTTCCTTCCCTCGGGGCGTGGCCGCTGGCGCGAGTGGGGACGACGCCGTCGACGCCGCCGGCGGCGGCCCTGGGAGTGGCGGCGCCTCGGCCGTCGAGCCAGGAGCCGACGCTCGCGACGATCCTCGGCGATCCGTCGCTGACGGGCGATCGGGCTCGCGCGTTCCAGAATCTCTATGCGCTCTGGAGCGTCGACGTCCGCCCCGGGAGCGCCGATCCCGGCTGCGACGCGGGGCGCGCCGCGGGACTGCGCTGTCTCTGGCGGACGGGAACATGGACCGTGCTCCGTCGGCTCAA
>QHSM01000073.1 GCA_003221595.1 Candidatus Rokuibacteriota bacterium
CGCCGCCGAGCATCTGGGCGTCCGGGGCGAGCTGGTCGAAATCGCCGGAAGCTCGGCGACAGTTCGCTCGGGCTCCGTCACCGTCCGCGTTCCGGTCTCGGCCCTCCGTCCCGCGGCGGCGGCGCCCGGAACGGCGGCCCCGTCCGGGGGCAGGCGCGCAGCGAATCCGGGAAGAGCGCTGCAGGGCCCCCACTGGGGCATGAGCGGAGCGAGGATCGCGGGACGGTCGTCCGGTCGACCAGATGTGCCGGTCCGCTCCGTCGGACCCGAGCTCCTGCTGCTCGGCCAGACGACCGACGAGGCTCGCGATCGGGTCGAGCAGTATCTGGACGACGCGTTTCTCGCGGGTCTGGCCAGCGTGCGGCTGGTTCATGGCAAGGGCACCGGCGCGCTCAGAAGGGCCGTTCGCGACCTGCTGGCCTGTCACCCACTGGTCGAGTCGTTCCGGGACGGTGAGCCCTCGGAGGGCGGCACGGGCGCGACCGTGGCCGCGCTCAAGGTCGGCTAATGGCCCAGTATTCGCAGTCGCTGCTCGACGACATCCGCGCCGCCACCGACATCGTCGACCTCGTCGGCCGCTTCGTGAACCTGAGGAAGGCGGGCACCGGCTGGAAGGGCCTCTGCCCGTTCCATTCCGAGAAGACGCCCTCCTTCACGGTCAACCCGCGCAAGGGTATCTTCCACTGCTTCGGCTGCGGGGTGGGGGGCGACGCGTTCGGCTTCCTGATGCGCCAGGATCGGCTCGCGTTCCCCGAGGCCGTCCGCACGCTCGCCAGGACGGCCGGCGTCGCGCTGCCAGACGAGCGCGGCCAGGGCGGCGATTCGGGCCGGGACGAGCTGCTCCGAGCGATCGGGCTCGCGGCGCGCTTCTACCAGGAGCAGCTCACGAGGCCGTCCGGCGAGCGGGCGCGCGCCTACCTCGAGCAGCGCGGCATCGACCCCGAGGTCGCCCAGCGATTCGGCCTCGGCTATGCCCCGGAGGGCTGGGACACGCTCCTCGGCTTCATGCGCTCGGAGAAGGTTGCCGAGGAGACCCTCGTGACCACCGGCCTCGCGATCCCGCGCGAGAACCGCGCCGGGGCGTATGACCGCTTCCGCGGGCGCCTGCTTTTTCCGATCCACGATCTGCAGGGCCGGGTCGTCGCCTTCGGGGGCCGCGCGTTCGGGGACGAGCAGCCGAAATATCTCAACTCGCCCGAGACGCCGCTCTACACCAAGGGCAACCTGCTCTACGCCGCCGACCTCGCGCGCCCCGCGATCCAGACGCAGAATCGGGCCTTTCTCGTGGAGGGCTACGTCGACTGCCTTATGTGCCATCAGTACGGGTTCACCGGCACCGTCGCCGCCCTGGGCACCGCCTTCACGCCCGCCCAGCTCGCTCTCCTGAGACGCTACTGCGATGAAGTGGTCACCTTCTTCGACGCTGACGCGGCCGGCCAGAAGGCGGCGGCCCGGGCCGAGGAGCTGCTCGAGCCCACGGGTGGGGGCATGGCGTGGGCCGTGAACCGATCCGGTGCCTTTGAGGGCGGAGGCGCGTTCCGGGTGAAGGTCGCGCTGCTCCCCGCGGGCCACGACCCCGACACGTTCCTCAGGACCTCCGGGGCGGCCGCCTTCACGGAGCGAGTCACCGCCGCACGGAGCCTTCTCTCCTACGCCCTCGACCGCGCGATCACCGACCCGGACGGGGTCACCGGCGCGCGGGCGCGGGCCACCGCCTTCGCCCGGGTGTCTCTGATGCTGGCGAAGGTCGCCGACGCGGAAGAGGCGGCCGTACTCTCGCGCGAGGCCGCCGCCCGGCTCGGCGTGGACGCGACCCAGCTCTGGATCGAGGCTCAGCGCCTGCAATCGTCCCTGCGGACCCCGGCGGTCCAGGCCCGGTCGTCGCCCACGACGACGGTGCCACCGGTCGAGCGCGATCTCGTGGCGCTCCTGCTTCACTCTCCGGAGGCCCGGACGCCCCTCCTGGCGCTGCTCGCCGAGGCGGACGATCTGGCCCACGCCGCGCTCCGCGCGATCGTGGGCGCGCTCAGGCGCCGCCCCGACGCATCCGCCGAGAGCCTCATGACCGACCTCGAGACCGACGAGGCACGCTCCGTCCTCTCCTCCCTGCTCGTAGAAGATCGCGAAAGTGTTGACGCACGGGTTAGCATCGAACAGTTTCAGCGACGTCTCGAGCGCAGTCAGCGCCTGCGGCGGGCACGCGAGGTGAGCCAGTCGATCGCTGACACCCAGGCGAAAACCGGGGTCGCAGCACCGATGCACACGGAGTTGCGAACGCTGCACCAGGAAAGCGCCGTCGTGTACGGGATCACGGGTGGTGTCGCCCAGTCGCTAGAACACGGGACCTCGGGGTCCCCAAGGAGCTCAGACGAATGAGCGAAGAGCCAAAGCTGGAGGAGCTCGACCGGCTGATCTCGGTGGGGAAGCAGAAGGGCTTCCTCACCTACGACGAAGTCAATGACGCCCTCCCTTCGGACCTCGTCTCGCTCGATCAGCTCGACGACATCATGATGATGTTCGGCGCGATGGACATCGAGGTCGTGGACTCGGCCAAGGCCGGCCGGCTCCCCTCCGAGGTCCGCGAGCGCAAGGCCCAGCAAGAGCCCGACGACAACGACGACGACGGCCCGCCCGAGCCGATCGACCTCACGCCGGGGCCGGTCGGGCGAACCGAAGATCCCGTCCGGCTCTACCTGCGCGAGATGGGACGCGTTGCGCTCCTCACGCGCGAGGGCGAGATCGCCCTGGCGAAGCGGATCGAGGAAGGCAAGAACCAGGTCACCGCGGCCATCCTCAGCACCAACCTCGCGCTCGAGCGCTTCCGCGAGCTGCGCGAGCAGCTCCGCCGGCATGACATCTCGGTCAAGGAAGTCGTGGACGTCAACGAGGAAGAGTTCACCGAGGAAAAGGAAGCCGACCTCACGCGGCAGGTCACCGCGGCGTTCGCGATGGTCGACCGGCTGCTCCGCGAACGCGACAAGCTCCTCGACCAGGCCAGAAAGCTTCGCCAGAAGGCGTCGGGTCGGCGGCGGCCGCGCAAGGGCAAGGAACCCGCGTGGAAGCGGTTCGAGACGCAGGCCCAGCAGCGGCAGACGCGGGTGCTCGAGAAGCTCCGCGCGCTCAACATCGGCAACCAGATCATCGACCGCGAGGATGCGGACCTCCAGCGACGCGGCCTCGTGCAGCGCCTGCGCGACCTGCTCGACGACGTCGAGCGGGCCGAGCGCGTCATCCGGCTCTGGACCAACGGCCGGCGCCCCTCGGCCGACGAGGTCCAGAACCTCATCTACGTCTCGTTCCGCGATCCCGGGACCAACGGAGTGGAAGGCGTCGCCGGCGACCTTCACCTCAAGGCCGCCAAGAAGTTCCCCTCCCCCAAGCAGCAGCAAGTATGGGTCGCCCAGCAGGAGATCAAGGTCGCCGAGACGCGCGCCAACGCCAAGGCTGACGAGATCAAGCGCGTCATGACCATCATCAAGGCGGGCCAGGTCAAGGCCGCGCAGGCGAAGAAGGAGATGGTCGAGGCCAACCTGCGCCTCGTCATCTCGATCGCGAAGAAGTACACGAATCGCGGCCTGCAATTCCTCGATCTCATCCAGGAGGGCAACATCGGCCTGATGAAGGCCGTCGACAAGTTCGAGTACCGGCGAGGCTACAAGTTCTCGACCTACGCGACCTGGTGGATCCGCCAGGCCATCACGCGAGCCATCGCCGATCAGGCGCGCACCATTCGAATCCCCGTTCACATGATCGAGACCATCAACAAGCTCATCCGGACCTCGCGCCAGCTCGTCCAGGAGCTCGGCCGCGAGCCGACCCCGGAGGAGATTGCGGCCAAGATGGACGTGCCGGTCGACAAGGTGCGAAAAGTTCTGAAAATCGCTCAAGAACCAATTTCACTGGAAACACCGATCGGAGAGGAAGAGGACAGCCATCTCGGCGATTTTATCGAGGACAAGCAGGTCGTGTCCCCCGTGGAGTCGATCATCGGCCTCTCGCTGCGCGAGCAGACGAACAAGGTGCTCAACACCCTCACGCCCCGCGAGGAGAAGGTGCTGCGGCTTCGCTTCGGCCTGTCCGACGGCTGTGAGCACACGCTCGAGGAAGTGGGGCAGGACTTCGCGGTCACCCGGGAGCGCATCCGCCAGATCGAGGCCAAGGCGCTGCGCAAGCTTCGGCACCCCTCGCGGTCCAAGAAGCTCCGGAGCTTCCTGGAGTCGTGATCGGAACATGACGACCTGGCGGGCCCATAGCTCAATGGCAGAGCAGCCGGCTCATAACCGGTTAGGTCTTGGTTCGAGTCCAGGTGGGCCCACTTTTGTAGCGGGTGCCCCGCTCCGCGGACAACCCGTCCGGGTGGCGCTGGGCGTCGAAGAGAGAATACAATCGGAGAGGCAGTGGAACCCCAGCTCCTGACGCTGATCGACTTGCAGGGCTTCGACACGCGGATCGCCGCGCTCGAGGGCGACGCCGCCCGGCTCCCCAAGCAGATCGAAGCCATCCACGCCGCCGTCGCCGAAGCCAAGGCATTGCTCGACGCGCTCAAGCAAAAGGCCGACGCGACCCGGAAGGACCTCCGGGGCAAGGAAAAGGACCTCGAGGTCGTCACCGCCAAGCGATCCAAGGCCGAGGCCCGCCTGTGGGAGGTCAAGAACAACGTCGAGTACTCCGCGGTCCTCTCCGAGATCGAGAGCATCAAGCAGGAGAAGGCGCGTGGTGAAGAAGAGATCCTCGGCCTGATGGAGCTCCAGGAGCGCCTCGCCGCCGAGACCCGCGAGGCCGAGACTCGTCTGAAGGGGCGCGAGGAGCAGGCGCGTCAGGACGAAGCTGTCGTGCGAAAGAAGCTCGAGGCGGTCGAGAGCCAGCTGGCCACGGTGCGCGTAGAGCGCGCCACGCGCGCGCGCGAGCTGCCGCGTCCGCTCCTGGCCGACTACGCGAAGATCCTCAAGGCGCGCGCCGGCGTGGCCGTCGCGAGCGTCAACAGCACCGCCATCTGCGGCGGCTGCCGCGTGGCGATCCGGCCGCAGGCCATCCAGGAGCTGAAGGCCGCGCGCACGCTGATGCTCTGCGAGAGCTGCGGCCGCTACCTCTACTGGCAGGAATCCGCCTGACGGCGCGTCCGGCGGCGCCCGCGCGCTCGCTGCGCGACCTCGTCCTCTACACCGACGGCGCCTGTCGCGGCAATCCCGGCCCTGGCGGCTGGGCCGCCCTCATCATCGACGGCGCCGACGAACGGGTGGTGTCGGGCGGCGAGGCCCAGACCACCAACCAGCGCATGGAGCTGACCGCGGTCATCGAGGGGCTCCTGGCGATCCCCGGGCGGCGCCGCGTACGTGTGCACTCCGACAGCGCCTACATCGTCAACTGCTTCCGCGACGGCTGGTGGGAGCGCTGGGAAAAGAACGGCTGGAAAAACGCCCAGAAGCAGCCCGTCGCCAACCGCGACCTCTGGGAGCGGCTCATCAAGGAGGCGCGCCGTCACGACGTGGTCTGGCAGAAAGTCGCCGGACACGCCGACGACGAGCTGAACAACCGGGTGGATGCCCTCGCCCGCGGCGCGATCGTCGGCTAGCCTCTCCCACAGGGGCCGGTCGATGCTCCGCATCGGCCTCGGCGCCTTCGTACTCGCGACGCTGCTGGGC
>QHSM01000074.1 GCA_003221595.1 Candidatus Rokuibacteriota bacterium
GCGCCCCTGGGGGCTGGCGGTCCATACGCGCCAGGCGAGGACGCCTGCGAGGATCACGATCACCCCCACCCACCAGTAGGCCTGGAAGCCCGCGCTCACCCAGAGGAGGATCTGGGTCGGCAGCGGGATCGTCTGCCCGAGGTCGGCGAAGATCGTTGCGAACCGCGGGATCACGAACGTCATGAGGAAGATGATGGCGCCGATGCCGAACGTGAAGACCACCGCGGGGTAGGCGACCGCCGTGACGACCGCGTCGGCGAACGCCGCGCGCGCCTCGAGGAACTCGGCGAGCCGTCGCAGCGTGAGCTCGAGGACGCCGCCCCGCTCACCGGCCCGGATCATGTTGATGTAGAGCCGCGAGAACGGGCGGGGATGATGCTTGGCGAGCGCCTCGCTCAGCGACGAGCCTCCGCGCACGCTCACGAGCAGGTCGGCGACGATCGCCTTGACGCGGGCGTTGGGCGCCAGCTCCTCGAGGATGGACAGCGCCCGGTCCAGAGGCAGCCCCGCCTCGAAGAGCGTCGCGAGCTGCTGGGTGAAGGCCAGCAGATCGCGATGGCCGACGCGCGAGGAGCCGCCGAACGAAAACCAGCCTCCGCGCTCGACGTGGGGCGCGACGCGGATCGGGAAGTAGGCGTCCCGCTGCAGCCGCTCGACGACGGCGCGGGCGTCGGACGCCTCCATCACACCGTCGATCGTCTTGCCGCGCCGGTCGGCTGCCCGATAGACGAACACGGGCATCGCGACTACGCGTCTTCCTGGGTGACTCTCAGAATTTCCTCGACGGTTGTCACGCCTGCGCACGCCTTGGCCCAACCATCGAGCCTCAGCGTGACCATACCCGCCTCGAGCGCTGCCCGGCGGACGTCACGGGTCGGCGCTCGGCGGAGGATGAGGCTGCGCGCGTCCTCGGTGATCGGGAACAGCTCGTAGATGCCCGTCCGTCCGCGGTAACCGGTGCCGCGACACTCGTCGCAGCCGCGGCCGCGGTAGAGGCGAGCCCCGTCCGCGCCGGCGATGCCGAGCGCGGTGAGATCGGCCGGCGACGGTGTGTCGGACGCGCGGCACGCCGCGCAGATGCGCCGGACGAGCCGCTGGGCGAGCACGCCTTCCAGCACCGAGGCCACCAGATAGGGTTCGACCCCCATATCTTGCAAGCGTGTGATCGCGCCCGGCGCGTCGTTGGTGTGGAGCGTCGAGAAGACCAGGTGGCCGGTGAGCGAGGCCTGGATCGCGATCTCGGCCGTCTCGAGGTCACGGATCTCGCCGATGAGGATCACGTCCGGGTCCTGGCGGACGATGTGCCGGAGCCCGGTCGCGAAGGTGAGGCCGATCTTCGGCTTGACGGCGATCTGGTTGACCCCCTTCAGCTGGTACTCGACCGGATCCTCGACGGTGATGATCTTCCGGTCCGGTGAGTTGATCTTGTCGAGCGCGCCGTAGAGCGTCGTCGTCTTGCCGGATCCCGTCGGCCCGGTGACGAGGAGGATCCCGTGGGGCCTCCGGATCAGCCCCTCGAAGCGCGGGAGCATCGCCGGCGCGAAGCCGAGCTTCTCGAGCGGCAGGAAGACGCTCTGGCGGTCGAGCAGGCGCATGACGATCGACTCGCCGTGCACCGTGGGAATCGTGGAGGTCCGGATGTCCACGCGGCGGCCGTGGAGCGTGACCCGGATGCGTCCGTCCTGCGGGAGCCGGCGCTCGGCGATGTTCATCTCCGCCATCAGCTTCACGCGCGAGGTCACCGCGGCCTGCAGGCGCCGCGGCGGCGATTCCTGATCGAACAGGATCCCGTCGATGCGGTAGCGGATGCGGAGCGTGTCCTCGAACGGCTCGATGTGGATGTCCGAGGACTCGGCGTTGATGGCGTTCTCGATGAGGAGGTTCACCAGGCGGACGACCGGCGCCTCGAACGCCTGTTCGCGCAGCTGATTGACGTCCTCGTCGCCGTCGGTGCCGCCGTCGTCGTCCATGCCCTCGACGATCCGCTGCAGCGGCGTCGCCACGCCGTCGTACGTGCGGTCGATCGCCTCGACGATCGCCTCGGCGGAGCTCACGACCACCTGCACGGCGAGGCCGGTCGACTGCGTGAGGTCGTCGACGATGACCGGATTGAGCGGATCCGCCGTCGCGACCGTCAGGACGTTGCCCTCGACGCTCACCGGACACACGACGTACTGGCGCAGGTACTTCGGGGAGAGATTCTTCACGATCGGCAGCGGCGACGGCAGCTCGTCGCGCGAGAGGTAGGCGAGGTTTTGCTGCTGGGCGAGCGCCCGCAGAACGTCGTCGTCCTTGACGGCGCCGAGCGCCACGAGCGCCTCACCAACCCGCTCGCCCGTGGTCCGGGCGCGCCCGAGGGCCTTTTCCACGACGTCGGAGGTGGTCACGCGCTCGTGAACTAAGATCTCACCGAGCCGGCGGAAAAGCGCCGTGATGACCATGCTATGCTCACCGATCATGTTAGCATACCTGGCCTTCGCGGCCGCCGCGGCCGCCGCCGATCTCGCGGGCGCTCTGCTCGTCGCCACGGCGCATCAGAAAGGCCTGGCGCCGCTTCGTTATTTCGTCGCGGGCGGCGCGGGGTTCATGCTGGCGGCGGCCTTTGTCCGGATGCTGCCGGAGAGCGTGCAGGTGCCGCACGCGTTCCTGGTCGTCCTGATCGGCTACTTCGGCGTGCACCTGTTCGAGCACACCGTGGCGCCGCACTTCCACTTCGGCGAGGAAGTCCATCCCGAGGCGCTCCTGCGGCCGTCGGCCGGCTATCTCGCGCTCTTCGGCCTGGGCGTCCATACGCTCTTCGACGGCGTCGCCATCGCCGCCGGCTTCCTGATCGGGCCGGCGCTCGGCACGCTGCTCTTCATCGCGGTGCTCCTGCACAAGGTGCCCGAGGGCTTCACGATCGCGTCGATCATGCTCGCCGGCGGCCAGTCGCGGGGGGCGGCGATCGGCGCGGGCGCGCTGCTCGGCGTGCTGACGCTGGCCGGCGCCGTGGCGACGAGCTTCCTGGCCGGCCATCATGTACCGTACGCGCTGGCGCTCTCGGCCGGTGTCACGATCTACGTGGCCGCGTCGGATCTCATCCCCGAGGTGAATCGCGAGGGCGGGCCGGCCCTCGGCTGGACGGTCTTCGCCGGCCTCGTGCTGTTCGCGCTCGCCGACTGGCTCGTCTCGCCCCTCGGCGCCCGCTGATGCTAAGCTCGCGCCTGTCGTGAAGATCCTGGTCCTGCACGGCCCGAACCTGAACCTGCTCGGCACCCGCGAGCCCGGCGTCTACGGCAAGGTGACGCTCGTCGAGGTCGACCGGATGCTCCGCGAGCACGCCCGGCGCCGCGGCGGCTCGGTCGAGTGCCGGCAGTCGAATCACGAGGGTCAGCTCGTCGACTGGCTGCAAGCGGCCCAGCGCGAGGGGTTCGGGGGCATCGTCTTCAACCCCGGCGCGTTCACGCACTACTCGATCGCGCTCCGCGACGCGGTCGCCGCGATCACGCTGCCGGTCGTCGAGGTCCACCTGTCGAACGTGCACGGTCGAGAGGAGTTTCGGCGCCACTCGGTGATTGCGGCGGTCGCCCGGGGACAGATCGCGGGATTCGGACCGCAGAGCTACCTGCTCGGCTTCGACGCGCTGACGGCGCCCGCGCGTCGCCCGGCCCCTCGACGGTGAATCGCCGCCGCCGCCCCGGCGTCTAAGCGCGACGGGAGGGGGTGAGCGGGTGAATCCAGGTGGACAGCGACGATGCGGTCCTGATCGAGCGGTGCCGCGCCGGCGACCCGGCGGCGTTCGAGCCGCTGGTCGAGAAGTACCGTCAGCGCGTCTACCGGCTCGCCTACAACGTCCTGCGCGACCCCGAGGAGGCGTGGGACGTCGCCCAGGACGCGTTCATCCGCGCGTTCCAGGCGCTCGCGTCGTTCCGCGGCGACTCGGCCTTCTACACCTGGCTCTTTCGCATCGTGATGAACGTGGCCCGCGACCGCGCCCGCCAGCACGCCGCCCGCGGCCGCGCCTTCGGCACCGAGCGCGTCGAGGAGGCGGACTGGGATCGCGCGCTCACGGACCACGGGACGACGCCCGACACGCACGCCGCGGAGGTCGAGGAGCGCGAGCGCATCAACCGCGCGCTCGCGACTTTGTCGGAACCGCATCGGGCCATTATCATGTTGAGTGATCTCGAAGGGCTCTCGTACCGCGAGATCGCGGAGGTGCTGAACATCCCGATGGGGACCGTGATGTCGCGGCTGCACAACGCGCGGCGCCGCCTGCGGGAGGCGCTCGGGCCGCTCCTGGTCCTGATCCTGGCCCTGCTGCTGGCGCTGGCCGTGACCGCCGTCGCCCACGCCCAGCAGATCGTCCGGTTCGGCGCGCGGATCGTTCTGGCCAGTGACGGGCCGCCGCCGAACGCTCCGCCCCGCGGGCCGGAGCCACCCGACGAGCGGCTGGAGGCGTTCCTGCCGAAGCTCCGCCAGCTCTTTCGCTACAAGGACTACACCTCGCTCGAGCGCTATCGCGCCGAGGTGCCGGTGGGCACGACCCAGAAATGGCCCGTTCCCGGCGATCGGCGGCTCGAGGTCACGCCCCAGAGCGTGAAGGGCGGCGCCGTGAGCTTCAACGTGCGCCTCATCCGCGGCAGCATGGCCGAGGTCTCGACGAACATCCAGGCGCAGTCGAACAACCCCGCGGTGATCGGCGGCCCCAAGCACGGCTCCGGCACGCTCATCATCATTCTCTGGACGAACCCCGCGCCGTGAACGGAGCGGCGACGCGGTGAGCTCGGGGGAGGAGCGCTACCGCCAGGAACGTGCCCGGATCGAGCAGGGCCACACCCGGTACCGCGACAAGCTCCGCGCGGAGGGCAAGCTCTTCGTGCGCGACCGGCTCAAGCTCCTCCTCGATCCCGGCTCCGATTTCCAGGAGGACTGGCTGTTCGCCCGCTCCGCCGAGCCGGACACGCCCGCGGACGGCGTCGTCACCGGCGTCGGCACGGTCGGCGGTCGCCCCATCTGCATCATGGCCAACGACTACACGGTCAAGGCCGGCTCGTGGGGCGAGAAGACGATCCAGAAGATCGTGCGCATCCAGGAAAAGGCGGCCCGGCTCCGGATCCCCCTCCTCTATATGGTGGATGCGGCCGGCGGGCGCATCTCCGAGCAGATCAAGATCTTCCCGGGCCGGTTTCACGCCGGGCGCATCTTCTACAACGAGGTCCAGCTCTCCGGCGTGGTCCCGCAGGTGTGCATCCTGTTCGGCCCGTCGCCGGCGGGATCGGCGTACCTGCCGGCGCTCACCGACGTCGTGATCATGGTCGAGGGCAAGGCGTCCCTCTACGTGGGCAGCCCGCGCATGGTCGAGATGGCGATCGGCGAGAAGACGACGCTCGAGGCGCTGGGCGGCGCGCTCATGCACTGCAAGGTTTCCGGCTGCGGCGACGTGCTGGCGGGCTCCGACGAGGAGGCGATCGAGCTGGCGCGCCGCTACCTCACCTACATGCCGCAGTCGTACCGCGAGCTGCCGCCCGTGCGCGAGGCCGCCGCCGCGAAGCCGGGCCGATCCATCGACGAGATCGTCCCGTACGACCAGCGCAAGTACTTCGACATGTACGAGGTGATCGACCGGGTCATCGACGCGGGCTCGTGGTTCGAGATCAAGCGTCTCTTCGCCCAGGAGATCATCGTCGGGTTTGCCCGCCTCGCCGGCCGTCCGATCGGCATCGTCGCCAACCAGCCGAAGGTGAAGGGCGGGGTGCTCATGGTCGATTCCGCCGACAAGGCGGCCCGCTTCATCTGGCTCTGCAACGCGTTCAACGTGCCGCTCGTCTATCTGGCCGATGTCGCGGGCTTCATGGTGGGCACGAAAGTCGAGCAGCAAGGCATCATCCGTCACGGCGCGAAGATGGTCTTCGCCACCTCGCAGGCCACGGTGCCGAAGATCTCGGTGATCGTGCGCAAGTGCTACGGCGCCGGGCTCTACGCGATGTGCGGCCCCGCCTTCGAGCCCGACGCCGCCATCGCGCTGCCGCAGGGGCAGATCGCGATCATGGGCCCCGAGCCGGCGGTCAACGCCGTCTACTACAACAAGATCATGGAGCTGCCGGAGAGCGAGCGGGCGGAGTACGTGCGGCAGAAGCGCGAGGAGTACGCGCAGGACGTGGACACCTACAAGCTCGCCTCCGAGATGCTGATCGACGACATCGTGCCGGGCAGCGCGCTGCGCGACGAGCTGATCAAGCGGCTCGCGTACGCGCAGACCAAGGCTCACGAGTTCCCCCCGCGCCGCAACGGCGTCTACCCGGTCTGAGCGCGCGCTCCCGCCGCTCCGGCGCCGCCGGCGCCACTATTTCGGGCGGGTTTGCCCGGCCCCCGTGCTAGGAATCAAATGTGCAAAAAGTGAAACGCGCGTCGGCCGGGCGCGCGCACCTGACCACCCGCCAGGCGGCCGGCCACTGCCGGGTCTCGATCCCCACGCTGCGGCGGTGGATCCGCGCCGGCGACCTCGGCGCCTACCTCACGCCGGGCGGCCACCGCCGGATCGACCTCGACGAGTTCCAGCGCTTCCTCGTCGCGCAGGGGAGGCCGCCCTATCCGCTGGGCGCCGGGGCGCGCACGCGTCTTCTCGTCGTGGACGACGAGCCGCTCATCGTGGCGATGCTGGTCGATCTCCTGTCCGACGGGCCATTCACGATCGAGACGGCAACCGACGGGTACGAGGCGCTCGTCAAGGTCGGGACGTTCGGTCCGTCGGTGATCATCCTCGACGCGGTCATGCCCGGCCTCGACGGGATCGAGGCGTGCCGGTGCCTGCGCCGCCTTCCCGAGACGCGCCACATCCGGATCCTCGGCGTGACCGGGCATCCGTCGGTGGTTCCGGTGCTGCGAGGCGCCGGGGCCGATGCGTGCGT
>QHSM01000075.1 GCA_003221595.1 Candidatus Rokuibacteriota bacterium
TCATCCCGATCGCCGGGATGATCCTCGGCAGCTCGATGACCAGCGCCGCCCTCGCGGGCGACCGGCTGCAAGGAGAGCTTCGCGTCCGCGCCGCCGAGGTCGAAACGCGCCTCGCCCTCGGCTTCTCCGGCCGCGAGGCCGTGCAGCCGCTGGTGCGCTCGGCGCTGCGCGCGGCGATGATTCCGGTGGTCAACGGGATGATGACGGTGGGGCTCGTGCAGCTTCCGGGGATGATGACGGGCCAGATCCTCGCCGGATCCTCGCCGCTCCTGGCCATCCGCTACCAGATCGTCGTCGTGTTCATGCAGGCCGCCGCCACCGGGCTCGCCTCGCTCTGCTTCGTCCGACTGATCGCCGGCCGCTATCTGACGCCCGCCCACCAGCTCCGGCGCTACCTGCTCTAACAGCCTTGCGCTGAGCGGCCGGCGAAGCCGCGCCGCCCGAGCATGGTGTTGTCGAATCGCTGCCTTGCCGATGCTCGCGCTACCGCCGGTGGGACAGCGCCGCCCCGTCCGGGACTCGCCCGCCCCAGACCAGGCGCGGAGGGCGCTAGAAGCAGATGGACTTGTTTCAGCCGTGCTACTTCAGCAGCCGCGGCTAGGAGATCGCGCGGGCGATCACGAACGCCGCCGCCGCCGCGAGCCCGCCGACCAGCACGGTCTGCAGCGCGCTCCGGGCCGGCTGGGCGCCCGTGAAGCGTCCCTTGATCCATCCGAAGACGGCGAGGGCCACTCCGGTCACGGCGACCGACCACGGCAGCGCGCCCTGCGCGCTCGAGTGCAGCATGTAGGGGCCGAGCGGGATGAGGCCTCCCACCACGTAGGCGGCGGCGATGACCGCGCCGCTTCTCACCGCCCGACGCGGGTCGGGCTTCTCGAGACCCAGCTCGAACCGCAGCATGAAGTCGCGCCAGGCCTCCGGGCGCTTGCGGAGCGCTTCGACGACGGGAGTGCTTTCCTCGGGGGTGAGGCCGTGGGACTGGAGAAGCTCCATGACCTCCATCGCCTCCAACTCGGGCTTCTGCTCGATCTCGAGCTGCTCGCGCTCGCGCTCGTTCGCGTAATGCTCGACGTCGCTCTTGCCCGCCAGATAGCCGCCGAGCCCCATCGCGATCGAGCCGGCGGCGATCTCGGCGAGCCCGGCGGTGACGACGAGGGCGGGCGAATCGACGGCGCCGGTGAGTCCCGCGGCCAGCGCGAAGGGAACCGTCAGGCCGTCCGCGAGCCCGATGACGGTGTCCCTCACGACGAGGCCGGAGGTGAAGTGCTGCTCGACGTGCGGCGTGGACGGCATGGCCCCTCCCCAGCTACGCTCTCACGCCAGGCGGCCGGGCCGCGCTACCGCGCGAGCGGAAGGTCGTCGCGGTTCCCCCACTCGCTCCACGACCGGTCGTAGCCGACGAGCCGTGGGTAGCCGAGCAGGCGCAGGACAAAATAGGTGTGGGCGGCGCGATGATGGGTCTGGCAGTAGGTGACGACCGTCTTGTCGGGCGTCACGGCCTGCGCGGCGTACATGGCACGCAGCTCGCCCACCGGCTTGAAGGTGCCGTCGGCGCGAAGGTTTTCTCGCCACTCGACATTGACCGCGCCGGGAATGTGGCCGCCGCGCCGGGCGCGCACGTCCTTGCCGGTGTACTCGTCGGCCGACCGCGCGTCGAGCAGGGCGACGCTCGGATCGTTCAGCCGATCCCGCACCCATTCGGCGCTCGCCACGCGCTCCCCCACGCGCGCCGGACGGTAGTCGGTGCGCGCGACGGAGGGCACTGAGGTCGTCCCGGGCCACTTCGCGCGACGCCACGCCTGAATGCCGCCGTCGAGGAGCGAGACGGCGCGATGGCCGAAGACGTCGAGCGTGAAGAAGAGGCGAGCCGCGTCCAAGTCGCCGCTGTCATCGTAGATCACCACGTGGGTGTCCGGGCCGATCCCGAGGTCGCCGAAGAGGCGCGCCGCCTCCGTCTCGGTGGGGAGCCGGTAGCCCCCCGCCGGCACTTTGATTCGCACGTCGTCGACGCTCAGATAGACGGCACCGGGAATGTGACCCCGCTGATAGGTCTTCCGCTCCGACGCCATGTCCACGATGCGCAGATTGCCGTCGCCGAGGTGGGCTTCGAGCCACGCCGCGTCGACGAGAAGCGGAGCGGCGAGCGCCGGGCTGACCGAGAGGAGCAGCGCGCACGTCACTATCAGGAGCATGGCCAGACGTCTGTGCATCACGACCATCTTACATGTCAGCGCATCTCGGCCAGCGTCACCTGCAGCGTCACCGACGTCTTCTCGCGGCGGACGGCCATGACGATGACGTCGCCGACCTTGTGCTGACCGACCGCGCTTCGCAGATCGCCCAGGCTTTTCACCGGCTGCCCGCCGATCGCCACGACGATGTCGCCCGCGCGCATCCCCGCCTTCGCGGCCGGTCCGCGGGGATCGAGCCGGGCGATCAGCACTCCGCGATCGACCGGAAGATCGTAAGCCGCGGCGATCTGGGGCGTCACGCTGATGGGCACGATGCCGATCACCGGACGCACGATGCGTCCGTGCGCGAGCAGCTCCTGAACGATGGGCTTGGCGCTGTTGATCGAGATGGCGAAGCCGATTCCCTGCGCCCCCTGGATGATCGCGGTGTTGACCCCGATCACCTCGCCGGTCATCCGGATCAGCGGACCACCGGAGTTGCCGGGGTTGATCGCCGCGTCCGTCTGGATGAGATCGTGAAGCGTCGGGCCGCCCGGATCCTCGATCGATCGCGCCAGCGCGCTGACCACGCCGACCGTCACGGTCGGCCCGCCCTCGAGCCCGAGCGGGTTGCCGATGGCGATGACCGTCTCGCCGACCTCGAGCTTGGCGGAGTCGCCGAGCGGCGCCACCGGGAGATCGCGGCCGTCGATCTTGACGACTGCCAGGTCGGTGACGGGATCGGCGCCGATCAGCTTGCCGGGGAACGCGCGCCCGTCGGGCAGGGTGACCCGGATTTGCTGGGCGCCCTGGACCACGTGGTTGTTGGTCAGCACGTAGCCGCGCGCGTCGAAGATGGCCCCGGAGCCGAGACCCTGCGCCGGCACCGCCCGCAGCAGCGCGTCGTAGGTCACCTGCCGGGTCGCGATGTTCACCACGGCCGGCCTCGCCTTCGCGACGACGGCGGGAATGCCCGTGCGCTCCTGAGCGCGGGCCGGCGACGTCAGGAGCAGCGAGGCCACGATTGTCAGGGCGAGCCTCGGCAGGACGTGTCTTTCCATGGCGAGCGCATTATCCCCGCGAGAGGGCTCGATGGTCCAGCGCCTCTCGGCGGCGGGCCGACCAGATGCTCCGCGGTTCCCCGTCCCTCGATCGGGCACCCGCCGCGTTTGCTCGAACGGAGGACGCAGTCGGCTTCACGATCTCCCCCTGACGGTCAAGACCGGAGAGGTGGCGGCGGCGACGACACGTCCCGCGACGCTGCCCAGGAACAGCTTGGCGAGCCCGGAGCGCCCGTGGGTGCCCATGACGATCACGTCCGCGCGCTTCGATCTCGCGAAGCGGACGATCTGCTCGTGCGCGATCCCCTCCAGCAAGGTCCCCGAGGCGCGGACGCCCGCCTTCTTCACCTGCGCCAGCAGCTTCGCGAGCTTCTTCTGGGCCCACGTCCGGCTCGACGCCGCGATCTCATCGTAGACCTTCGGCGAGATGTACCCCTCGCCGGCCACCGGCACGACGGGGCTGAGCACGTGGGCGATCAGCAGCTGGCCACGGCTCGCCTTCGCCATCTCGATCGCCTTTCTGAGCGCGGCGCTCGACGCCGGGGAGAAGTCGGACGGGTGAAGAATTCGACGCATCATGTGATGATCTCCCGGGCGGCGCGGGCGCGAACCTGCGCCGCCGTCTGGCGCATGAGGAACACCGGGACCTCGACCCGTGTGAGCACGACCGCGGCGACGAGCATCCCCGACATTATAGAGTGCAAGGGAGGCAGCGGTTCTCGCCCAGGACGACTGGGGCCACGGTGCCCCTCCTGAAGTCCGGCGATTTCTCCAGGGCCCGGCGCGACGGCCTTGACCTCCGGCGCCACCCGCGAGCACTGCTCCATCGCGAGCGGGCAGCGCGGATGGAAGTGGCAGCCCGAGGGCGGATCGATGGGCGACGGCACTTCGCCGCTGAGAATCATGTCTTCCCGCGGCGCGTCCGGATCGGCCGGCAGCGCCGCCGAGAAGAGCGCCTTCGTGTACGGATGAAGCGGGTTGCGGTAGAGCCGCTCGGTGTCGGCGTGCTCCACGATCCGGCCGAGGTACATCACCGCGGTGCGATGGGCGATGTACCGCACGGTCGCCAGGTTGTGGGCGACCAGCAGGAAGCTGAGCTGCTGCCGAGCCTGGAGATCCTTGAGGAGGTTCATGATCTGGGCCCGGATCGACACGTCGAGGGCCGAGACCGGCTCGTCGAGGACGATCAGCTCGGGGAACGAGGCGAGCGCGCTCGCGAGCGCGATGCGCTGACGCTGGCCGCCGCTGAACTCGTGCGGATAGCGGCTGGCCGCGTCCAGCGGAAGGCCGACCTGATGCAGGACCTCCTCGACGCGCTCCAGCTTGCCCCTGCGGGTGACCCGCCGGTTCACCACGAGCGCTTCGGCGATCGTGTCGCGCACTCTGAGGCGAGGGTTCAGGGAAGACCACGGATCCTGGAACACCGCCTGGACCCGGGTGTGGAACTCGCTCAGCTCCGAGCCGGCGAGCGCGTGGACGTCGCGGCCGTTGAGGAGCACGCGCCCGGCGGTCGGCCGCTCGAGCCGGAGCAAGAGGCGCGAGGTCGTCGTCTTGCCGCAGCCCGACTCGCCGACCAGGCCGAGCGTCTCCTGGCGTCCGATCGTGAAGTTGATGCCGTCGACCGCCTTCACGTAGCCCGTCGTCCGGGCGATGAGCAGGCCCCGGGTGACCGGAAAATGCTTCGTGAGGTTCTCGACCTGGATCAGCGGCTCGCCGGCGATCGCTCCGCCCTCCAGCACGCGACCTCGTGCGCGGGACCGACCGGCATGGTCGGGGGATACTCGCGGCGGCAGCGATCCTCCACGTAGCTACAACGCGAAGCGAAGCGGCAGCCGACCGGCAGCGCGTGCAGCGGCGGCGGCTGGCCCTCGATGGACGGCAGCCGCTCCACCGCCGCCTCCATCCGCGGCACCGAGGCCATCAGCGCCTCGGTGTACGGGTGGCGCGGGGCGCGGAAGCGCGCGCGGGTCGGCCCGCTCTCCACGATGCGCCCGGCGTACATCATCGCGACTCGATCGCACATCCGCGCGACGATCCCGAAGTCGTGGGTGATGAAGAGCATCGCGAGCCGGGTCCGTGCCTGGATCTCCTTCAGGAGCGTCAGGTACTGGAGCTGGATCGTCACGTCGAGGGCGGTCGTGGGCTCGTCGGCGATGACCACGCGCGGCTCGCCGGCGACGGCGATGGCGCCGACGACGCGCTGCTTCATGCCGCCGCTCATCTGGTGCGGATAGGCGCGCAGCCGCTGGGCCGGCGCCGCGACCTTCACCCGCTGCAGGGCCTCCTCGGCCAGGCGCCGGAGCGCCGCGGCTCCCCCGGCAAAGCGCATCCGGAGCGCCTCGACGACCTGGTCGCCGATGGTGAACACCGGGTTCAGCGACGTCTGCGGATCCTGCAGGATCATCGCGATCCGGCGCCCGCGGACGCGGCGCATCTCCGCCTCGCTCTTGGTGACGAGATCCTCGCCCTCGAGGAGCACCTGGCCCGCGATGATGCGGGCGGCCGGCTCCGGCAAGAGACGCAGCACCGAGAGCCCGGTCATCGTCTTGCCGCAGCCCGATTCACCCACGAGCCCGAGGGTCTCGCCTTCGCGAAGCGCGAAGCTCACCCCGTCCACCGCGCGCACGACGCCCCAGCGCGTGTAGAGATAGGTGCGGAGATCCCTCACCTCGAGCACGACCGGAGCCGCGGCACTCAACGCGCGCGCGAGTCCTCAGACCTGCTTGAGCCGCGGGTCCAGCCAGTCGCGGAGCCAGTCGCCGAACAGGTTGAACGCGAGCACGACCAGGATGATGGCGACGCCGGGCACGACGGAGAGCCACCAGGCGCTCGCGATGTGACTGCGCCCGTCCGCCACCATCTGGCCCCAGGACGGCGTCGGCGGCGGGATCCCGGCGCCGAGGAACGAGAGCGAGGCCTCGACGATGATGACGAAGCCGATGTGCAGGGTGAGGAGCACCATGAACGTGTTCAGGACGTTCGGCACGATGTGGACGGCCATGATGCGCAGGTGCGAGCAGCCGTGCACGCGCGCCAGCGCGACGAAGTCGCGAGTCTTGACGGCCAGCGCCTCGCCCCGGACCACGCGGGCAAACCGCGCCCAGATGAGCACGGTGATGGCGATCGAGATGGTCCCCAGCCCCTGGCCCAGGCTCACCGCCAGCAGCAGCGCGATGAGGATCGTCGGGAACGTCAGCGTCGCGTCGACGACCCGCATGAGGACGCTGTCCGTCCGTCCACCGAGATAGCCGGACACGATACCCACGACGAGCCCGACGCCGCCGCCGGCGAGAAGCGCCGCCGCCGCCACGATCAGGCTCACGCGCGCGCCGTAGATCAGCCGGCTCAAGAGGTCGCGCCCGAGGACGTCGGTGCCGAGCAGGTGCTTCGTGCTCCCGCCCTCCTGCCACGCGGGCGGCAGCAGCTTGTCCGGAAGCGACTGCTCGGTGGGCGAGTGGGGCGCGATGAGCGGCGCCAGCAGGGCGACGAGAACCAGCACGACGATGATGGAGAACGAGCCCCACGGCAGCCGGGCCAGATCGCCGCCGGACCGGGGCTCCGCCGAGACCTCGGGAGCCGCCCGGACGCCGGCGTCGATCGGCTCGCCGACCCTCGCCATCTCAGGCGAACCGGACCCGCGGGTCCAGGTAGGCGTAGAGGATGTCCACGCCGAGGTTGACGCCGAGCACGATGATTCCCTTCAGCAAGATGACCGCCTGGAGCAGCGGATAGTCCCGGAAGATGACCGCCTCGTACGTGAGCCGCCCGACGCCCGGCCACGCGAACACGGTCTCCGTCACGATCGCGCCGGTGATCAAGAGCGCGAAGTAGACGCCGAACAGCGTGGTGACGGGGATCAGCGCGTTGCGAAGACAGTGCTTCCAGATCACCACGGTCTGCGAGAGACCTTTGAGCCGGGCGAGCTTGACGAACTCGCTCCCCATCACCTCGAGGAGGCTCGAACGAACGAGCCGCATCATGCCGGCCACCAGGAACACGCCGAGGGTGATGGCGGGCAACACATAGTGACTCGGCCCGCCCATGCGCGACGACGGCAACAGTCCGAGCTTGATGCTGAAGACGTAGATCAGGATGATGCCGAGCCAGAACGACGGCGTGGCGATGCCCAGCACGGCAATGGCGCCGGAGACCCGGTCGATGAGCGTTCCGCGATAGACCGCCGCCAGCACACCCAGGGGAATCGCGATGGCGAGGGCCCCGACCATGGCGAGCGGCAGGAGCCGCAGCGTGTTGGGAAGACGCTCGAAGAACACCTCGGTGGCCGGCTTGCGGTATCGGATCGAATCGCCGAGGTCCCCGCGCAGCGCGCCCGCGAGAAAGATGTAGAGCTGCTCGTGGAGGGGCCGGTCGAGCCCGAGGGCGCGCATGAGATGGGCGCGGTCCTCCTGCGTGGCATCTTCACGTAGAAGCAGATCGGCGGGATTTCCGCTCACGCGCGCCATGGCGAAGATGACCAGCGCCAGGACGAACAGGAGCAGCACGCTCTGGAGAATCCGCCTCAGAATGAACCGCTGCACCGGCGACGCTCGCCCGGCCTCAGGGCCAGGGGTGCCCTTCCGGTCGCGGCATCCGCTCGGCCACGTCGCCGAACTCGTGCCGGCCGGGGATCGGCTTGAAGTAGCCGACGCTCTTCGGGTTCACGGCCCAGGTGCCCAGGCCCTCGACGATCGGCACGGCGATCCAGCTCTTGGCCACCAGCTCGATCATCCGGTTCGTGGCCGCCGTGCGCTTCG
>QHSM01000076.1 GCA_003221595.1 Candidatus Rokuibacteriota bacterium
CCTCGGCGACTCGCAGGTGACCGCGAGCCAGCCCGGCTCGGCCGATTCCGCGTAGAGCCCGGTCGTCTCCCGGATGCCCCGCCGCATCTCGGCCAGCATCTCGCGATCGGCGTCCGCGGCGTGGCCGCCCGGAGCCCCGAGCGCGGCGTCGCGCCCGATCGAGTCGAGGATGGCATCGAGCCGGCCGATCGGAACGGTGGAGACCGTGACCGGCAGACCGGCCTGATCGGCGAGCCTGGCGGCGAGCTCGGCGCAGGCCTGATGCACCGCGGCGGGGACGACTGCGTCCGCGACCAGGAGGGGACGACCGGCCATGCCCTCGCCGTCCGGCTGCTGATCGTCGGCGCTGATCATCGTCGCGCGGATCATAGCACCAACGACATCGCGTATCATGCCTGCAGGCGAGGTGACCGCGATGCGCGTTTACGCCCTCTGCACCGGCTACATCGAGCTCGATCGCGCCAGCATGGTGTCCGACCTCAAGCCCGGCCAGCCGTGGACCGTGCCGGTCACGAGCTTCCTCGTGGATCATCCACGCGGACGGCTCCTGTTCGACACCGGCGTGCACTGCCAGGCGCGGCTCGACCCGCTCGCCCGGCTCGGCCCGGAGCGGATCAAGCGCCTCACGGTCAAGTCGCGGGCCGGGGACGACGTGGTGCCGCAGCTGGCGCGACTCGGCCTCAAGCCCGACGACGTGCGCTACGTGGCCAACTCGCATCTGCACTTCGATCACTGCGGCGGCAACGAGTTCTTCCCGCGGGCGGCGTTCTTCGTGCAGCGTCCGGAGCTGGAAGCGGCGCGCCGGCCGGGCTTCGTCCCGAGCTACAGCCCGAGCCCGATCGATTTCGACCATCCGATCGATTACCGGATGCTCGACGGCGAGCACGACGTCTTCGGCGACGGCTCGGTCGTCCTGCTGCCGACCTACGGGCACACGCCCGGCCATCAGTCGCTGCTGATCCGTGACGCCAAGAAGGCGCAGCTCGTCTGTGCGGCCGACGCCTGCTACACGCGGGAGAACATGGACCGCGACGTGCTGCCGAACGTGCTCTGGAACCCGTCGGTCATGCGGGAATCACTGGCGGTGCTCCGCAGGCTCCGGGACCAGGCCGGCGCCACGATGCTCTACGGGCACGACCCCGCGCAGTGGGAGAGCACTCCGCAGGCGCCGGCGCCCGTGATGTAAACCGGCCGGCCATGCGCTTTGGACTCTTCTATCAGGCGTCGGAAGCCCCGGGGCAGACCCACGCCGACCGCTACGCCGAGATGTTCGATCTCATCGCGCTCGGGGACACGCTCGGCTTCGACGTGGCCTGGCTGGCCGAGCTGCATTTCGGCGGCGCGTTCTCGCTCCTGGCGAGCCCGCTCATGATGGTGCCGGTCATCGCCCAGCGCACCCGCCGGATCCGGATCGGCACGGCCGTCACCCTGCTGCCGCTCCACCATCCCCTGAGCTCCGCGGAACAAGCCGCGACCGCCGACGTGCTGTCCGGCGGGCGGCTCGAGTTCGGCGTGGGTCGCGGTTCCATCCCGAGCCAATTCCACGGTTTTCGCGTGCCCGTGTCGGAGAACCGCGCCCGCTTCGACGAGGCGCTCGAGATCATTCGTCTGGCGTGGACGCGGGAGCGCTTCAGCTATCGCGGCGCCTTCTACCAGGTCGAGGACGTCGCCGTGGTGCCGCGCCCGGTGCAGCGTCCGCACCCGCCGATCCGCGTCGCCGTCCACACCGCCGAGAGCTTCGCGCACATCGGCGATCTGGGGCTCAGCATCTATTCCGGGACGACGACCACGCCCTTGCCGCAGCTCCGGGAGTACACGGCGCTCTATCGCGCTCATCTGGCCGCCGCCGGGCACGCGTGGCAGCCCGATCAGATGGCGCTGATGCTGCCCGTGCACCTGGGCGCGACGGCGGCCGCCGCGCGGGACGCCATGCGGCCCGGCGTGGTGAAGTACTACCAGAACATCCGGACGATCTTCGCGCAGATCCCCGCGTCGTACGGCGAGCACCTGCCGCGCCTGAAGATGATCGAGGAGACGCTCGCCAACCTCCCGTACGAGAAGTTCTGCCGCGATCAGGGCGTGTTCGGCGACGCCGCCGAGGTCGTCGACCGGCTCCAGGCGGCGCGGGACGAGTTCGGGCTCTCGCAGATCATCTGCTGGTTCGACCAGGGCTCGATGCTGCCGCGGGCCGAGGTCGAGCGCGTGATGCGACGATTCATCGACGAGGTCGCGCCCAAGCTCGCCTGAACCGGCGGGCGGGCGCCGCGACGGCATACCGGCAAGGAGAGCAGGATGACCAGGAGCGTCGTTACTCCCGAGCGATTCGCCAAGGGCATGACGTTCGACGATTACGTGAAATGGACGGGCAGCGCCGAGAACCTCGCCCGCGAGGGCTTCGGCAGCTACTTCGCCGACGGCGGGTCGATCGGCGCCGCCCGTCGGGACAACAGCGCGGTGTTCCGCGAGCGCTACGCGCGCGCGCGGCTCAGCGACCAGCAGGCCGCCGGCATCAAGTGGCTGGCCGCGCAGCCGAACGGACCCGCGAAGATCCTGGTGATCTCGGAGGACTGGTCGTCCGACTGCCGGCGCGACGTCCCGATGCTGGCGCGGCTGGCGGCGGCCGGCGGGCTGGAGATGCGGATCTTCAATCGCGACGGCAAGAAGATTCTCGGCACGCGGCGCCCTGACCCTGCCGCGTATCCCGACGCCAATCACGACCTGATGCTCGAGTTCCTGAACGCGAAGGACGGGGGTGAGTGGGCGTCGCTGCCGGTCGCCGTCTTCTACGCGAAGGATTTTCAAGAGCTGCATCGCTACATCGAGTATCCGGCGATCTATCACAAGGACAGGATCCGCGGCTTCCAGCAGGCGGGCCGCTCGGGCGAGTCGGAGGCGCAGACGAAAGAGCGCGGCCAGCGCGAGTTCGTCGCCATGCAGGCCTCGCCGTTCTTCGACGTGTGGGCGTCGGCCGGGGTCGACGAGATTCTCAGCGCGCTCTACGAGAAGCTGACGGTGAAAGCCTGAAGACGGCGCGACGGCTCAGCGCGCGGCCACGACCAGGAAGCCCTCGACCGGCTTGCTGAGCTCTATGCGCAGGTGCACCGGCGTCATCTGGAGGGGCTCGAGCTCCGCGGCAGCGAGGACCCCGCGCACGTAGGCTTCGGTGTGGCTGTAGCGTCCGTGCGGGTTGATGCGGAATCCCGAGGGCGCCTCGGACTCGCCCGCGCGCTCCACCGTGAAGACGAGATGGCCGCCGGGTCGCAGCCCGCGCCTCGCCGCCGCCATGACGGGCGCGAGATCGCCGAAGTAGACCAGCGTGTCCGCGGAGATCACGACGTCCCAGGCCGCCGCCACCGCGCCGACGAAGGCCGTCAGCTCGCCGAGTATCAGGTCGTCATACAGCTTTCGCACCGCCGCCTTCTGGAGCATCTCGAGCGACAGATCCACTCCGACCAGTCGGCGGGCGAACGGCTTGAAGTGCTCGCCGCAAAGGCCGGTCCCGCACCCGGCGTCGAGGATCTCGAGCCGGGCCTCCGGCGGCCCCATCACCTCGGCCGCGGCCTGCGCCACCAGCGCCGGCGCGCGGTACTCGAGTCGCGCCAGGACCTCGTCGAAGCTCTCCGCGAAGGCCTTGAACATGGTCCGCACCGTGTCGTCCGAGGCGCGCACGGGCACCTCGTGGCCCGTGCACGCCGAGAGCAGGTGTCGCGCCACCGGACTCTCGGGCTCGAGGGACAGCCACTTCCGGTACACCGCCGCCGCCTCGTCGATGCGATTCCACCCGTAGAACAGGGCACCCAGCCGGCGATACGTGTCGAAGTGGTACGGCCGCAGCGTGACCGCCGTCCGGTACTCGGTGAGCGCTTCGGGCACCCGCTCCAGCGCCTCGTACGCCTTGGCGAGATTCACGTGGGCGTCGGCCATGTCGGGGCGCAGCGCGACGGCCCGTTGATAGCAGGCGGCCGCGTCTTCGTACCGCTTCTGGCGTGCGAGGGTGTTGCCGAGATTGTTGTGGGCGTCGGCCAGCTCGGGGTTCAGCGCGAGCGCCCTCTCGTAGGCGCCGGCCGCTTCCTCGACGCGACCCTGCTGCTGGAGCACGTTGCCGAGGTTGTTGTGCGCGTCCGGATAGTCGGGCGACAGCTCGACCGCCTTCCGGATGAGCGTCTCGGCCTCCGCCACGCGGTCGAGCTGAGCTACCACCACGCCGCGGAAGTGCCAGGCGTCGGGATAGTCGGGCGCCACGGCCAGGATGCGCCCGTAAAGCTCGTCGGCCGCCTGCAGCCGGCCCTGCTGCTGCAGCTCGCGGGCGTACGCCATCGCGTCGGCGAGCGAGAGCTCCGCCGCCTGGGCCGGAACCGCGTCGCCCGTGGCCATGAGCGAGATTCTAGTCGATTCGACCACGGCCGGGGCGTGGCCTCTTGACTCCGCGCCGCGATCGGAGCAGCCTCGCGTGAGGCGCGATCACCGAGCGACCACGGAGGGCGTCATGAGCGAGCGGGAGCT
>QHSM01000077.1 GCA_003221595.1 Candidatus Rokuibacteriota bacterium
CCGGGGCCCGGGCATCTCGCTCGACGCGGGATGCCCGGCTCTTCAGTCCACGCCGCGCCCCGTTGTCCAGGTCTTCTTCCGCTTCCGCGCTCGCGCGACCTGGGGCCGGAGGATCGCTCCCCCTGCCCCCGGTGGGGGTATCGGGGGGAGCGGCGGCGCTCCCCCCGATTTAGGTCAAATATCGAAGTAGAGCGCGAACTCCCAGGGATGCGGACGGAGCCGCACCGCATCGACCTCATTCTTACGCTTGTACTCGAGCCACGTCTCGATGACGTCGGGCGTGAACACGTCGCCCTTGAGCAGCCAGTCGTGCGACTTCTCGAGGTTGTCGAGCACGATCGAGAGATCGCCCGGCAGCTGCTTGATCTTCTTCTGCTCGGCCGGCGGCAGCTCGTACAGGTCCTTGTCCACCGGCTTGCCCGGGTCGATCTTGTTGGCGACGCCGTCGAGGCCCGCCATCAGGCACGCCGCGAACGACAGGTACGGGTTGCAGGTCGGGTCCGGCGTGCGGAACTCGATCCGCTTGGCGCCTTCCGACTTGGAGTACATCGGGATGCGGATCGCCGCCGAGCGGTTGCGCTGGCTGTAGACCAGGTTGATCGGCGCTTCGTAGCCGGGCACGAGGCGCTTGTAGGAGTTGGTCGACGGCGCGATCAACGCGAGCAGCGCGGGCGCGTGCTTCAGGATGCCGCCGATGTAGTAGAGGCACGTCTTCGAGATGTCGGCGTAACCGCCCCGCTCGTAGAAGAGGTTCTTGCCGCCCTTCCAGAGCGACTGGTGCGTGTGCATGCCGGAGCCGTTGTCCTGGAAGAGCGGCTTGGGCATGAACGTCGCGGTCTTGCCCCACTTCCGCGCGGTGTTCTTCGCGCAGTACTTGTACCAGAGGACCTTGTCAGCCATCTTGGTCAGCGTGTCGAAGCGCATGTCGATCTCGGTCTGGCCGCCGGTCGCCACCTCGTGGTGGTGCACCTCGACGCGGACCCCGACCGACTCGAGCGCCAGCACCATGTCCGAGCGGATGTCCTGGAACTTGTCCATCGGCGGCACCGGGAAGTAGCCCTGCTTGTAGCGCGGCTTGTAGCCGAGGTTGGGCTGCTCGGGCGTCCCCTCTTTACCGGTGTTCCACGCGCCGGCTTCGGAGTCGATGAAGTAGTAGCCGGAGTTGTAGTTCTGGTCGAAGCGGATCGAGTCGAAGAAGAAGAACTCGAGCTCCGGACCGATGAAGACGGTGTCGGCGAGCCCGGTCTTCTTGAGATGCGCCTCGGCCTTCTGGGCGATGTACCGCGGGTCGCGCGTGTACCACTTGCCCGTCACCGGGTCCTTGACGTTGCAGATCACCACGAGCGTCGGCACCGCGGTGAACGGATCCATCACCGCGGAATTGGGATCCGGGATCAGCAGCATGTCGGACTCGTCGATCGTCTGGAACCCGCGGATCGACGAGCCGTCGAAGCCCAGGCCGTCCTCGAAGATCTCTTCGTTCAACTCCGACACGGGAATCGAGAAGTGCTGCCAGAGCCCCGGCAGGTCGATGAAACGAAGATCGACAATCCGAGCACCCTTCTCCTTGGCCAGCTTGAGCACGTCCTTCGCGGTCATGCAAAACTCCTTCTCTGCTGAGTGATGAACAGCCCGCCTACCTTACGGTCAACCATGCGCCGAATCAAGCCCCGCCCGGTCCGGCTCAATGCGCCGCTCGCGGCCGTCCCGTGGCCTCCGGCGCCCCCATCTCACCGTACCCGCCGCCCCCGGAATACGCCGTCTCGGAGTGCTGGGAAAGGTCGAGCCCGGCCACTTCGTCCTCGGCGCTGACGCGAAGCCCGACGAGGGCGTCGACGACCTTGAGGATGATCACCGTCGCGACGATCGCCAGCACGTAGGTCGCCAGCACCGCAACGAACTGGATCCAGAGCTGCCCGGGATTGCCGTAGAACAGTCCGTCGCCGCCGGCGTCGTTGACGGCCTTCGTCGCGAAGAGACCCGTCGCCAAGGCACCCCAGGTGCCGCCGACTCCGTGCACGCCGACCACGTCGAGCGAGTCGTCGTAGCCGAGCTTCGCCTTGAAGTTGCACGCGGCGTAGCAGAGCGAGCCGGCCACCGCGCCGATGATCACCGACGCCATGGGCGTGACGAAACCCGACGCCGGGGTGATGGCGACGAGCCCCGCGACGGCGCCGGACGCCGCGCCGAGCACCGTGGGCTTGCCCCGGCTCATCCACTCCGTGAACATCCAGCCGAGCGCGGCCGCGGCGGCGCCGGTGTTGGTGGCCGTGAAGGCGCTGGCGGCGAGCCCGTTGGCTTCGAGCGCGCTGCCGGCGTTGAAGCCGAACCAGCCGACCCAGAGCAAGGACGCCCCCATCACCGTCATCGGGAGGTTGTGCGGCTGCATCGGCTGCTGGCCGTAGCCCCGCCGCTTGCCGATCATCAACGCGCAAACGAGCGCCGACACCCCGGACGAGATGTGGACGACCGTGCCGCCCGCGAAGTCGAGCGCACCGAGCTTCTTGAGCCAGCCGCCATCGCCCCACACCCAGTGGGCGAGCGGATCGTAGACGATCGTCGCCCACAGGAGCGTGAAGAGCAGGAAGCCCGAGAATTTCTTCCGCTCGGCGAAGGTGCCCGTGATCAGGGCCGGCGTGATGATCGCGAACATCATCTGGAAGAGCATGAACACCTGGTGCGGAATCGTCTTCGAGTAGGCGTCGAAGGGCTCGAGGCCCACGCCGCGTAGACCGATCCAGTCCAGGCCGCCGATGATGCCTCCCTTGTCGGGGCCGAACGCGAGACTGTAGCCCCACAGCACCCACTGCACCGAGATGAGCGCGGCGATGATGAAGCTGTGCATGAGGGTGCCGAGCGCGTTCTTCTGGCGCACCATGCCGCCGTAGAAGAGCGCCAGGCCCGGCGCGGTCATCATCAGGACGAGCACGGACGAGGTCAGCATCCACGCCGTGTCGCCCTTGTCGATCTTGGAAGCGGGCGCGGGCGCGGCCGCCGCGGGGGCGCCGGCGGCTGGTGCGGGCGCGCTGGGCGCCGCTGTCGTCGCGGCGGGGGGTGCCGGCTGCTGCGCGGTCGCCACAATCGTCGTGGCACCGAGCACCAGCAGCGCTGCCAGTGCGAGAGTAAGTCGCTTCACGGTTAGGTTCCTCCCTTTCGTCTACAGGGCGCTCTCGTCGCGTCTACAGGGCGCTCTCGTCGCGCTCGCCCGTGCGGATCCGTACAGCCGTCTCGACCGGATGGACGAAGATCTTGCCGTCACCGATGTTGCCGGTCTTGGCCGCGGCCGACATGACCTCGGAGACCTTGTCGACGATGCGGTCTGGCACCACCACCTCGATCTTGATCTTGGGGAGGAAATCCACCGTGTATTCGCCGCCTCGATACAGCTCCGTGTGGCCCTTCTGCCGACCGAATCCACGCACCTCCGACACGGTCATGCCGATGACCCCGATGGAGGTGAGCGCCTCCTTGACGTCGTCGAGCTTGAAAGGCTTGATGATCGCCTCGATCTTTTTCATCCTGAGATCCTCCCGGCGCGTTCGGTCAAGCAACCCCCGTGCCCGGGCGATCCGGCGCGGAAAGCACATGAAATCGAGTGCTTTGAGGGGACGTCGAGCCCGGATCCGCCCGGTTTTGCCTAACGAATAGGCAGGCGGGTCGGCACTGCTCGCGATTCGAGCGCCGGCGGGGCCGGGTCAGGCCCGGCGCTGGGGAATGCCGTGCTTACGCATCTTCGAGTACAGCGTCGGGCGGCGCAGGCCGAGCAGCGCGGCCGCGGCTTGCTTGTTCCACCGCGTCGTGTCGAGCGCCTTGAGGATGGAAGCGCGCTCGATCTCCTCGAGAGAGCCCGCGGGCACCTGCGAGGGCGCGACCGCCGACGGCCCGGCGCCGCCATCGCGCGCGGTGTGCTGAAGCTGGTCGGGGAGGTCCTCGAGCGTGATCGTCGGCCCCCGCGTCACGAGCACCGCGCGCTCGATGGCGTGCTGGAGCTCAGGATCGGAATGTCCTCGCGCCGCTCCCGCAGCGGAGGAACCACGATGGACACGGTGTTGATCCGGAAATAGAGGTCCTGACGCAGACGGCCTTCACGGAGCGCGACGTCCGGGCTCAGGTTGGTGGAGCTGATGAGGCGGAAATCGATCGACACCGCCTTCGCGGCCCCGAGCCGGCGCACCGTGCGCTCCTCGAGGACCCGCAGGAGCTTGGCCTGGAGGTCCATCGGCATCTCGGTGATCTCGTCGAGGAGCAGTGAGCCCCGGTCGGCTTCCTCCAGGAGCCCCACCTTCTCGGTGGTCGCGCCGGTGAAGGCGCCGCGGGTGTGCCCGAAGAGCTCCGATTCGATCAGGTCCTTGGGCAGCGCGGCGCAGTTGATCTTGATCCACGGTCCGTCGCGGCGCCCGCTCCGCTCGTGCAGCGCGTTGGCGAGAAGCTCCTTGCCGGTCCCGCTCTCGCCGACGATCAGGACATTGGCGTCGGCGTCGGCGACCGCGGCGACCGTCTCGAGGACGCGCTGAATGCCGGGCGCGCTGCCGAGGATCTCCGAGTCGGTCACCTGTTCGCCGAGCCGGCGCCTGAGGTCGGCGTTCTCGGTGACGAGCTTGCGGTGCTCGAGCGCGTTGTCGACGAGACTCAAGAGCTCGTCGGGATCGAACGGCTTCTCGAGGACGTGAAACGCGCCGGCGCCCTTCGTTGCCTCCATCGCCTTGCGCACGGAGCCGTAGGCGGTGATGACGATCACCTCGATCGCCGGATCGCGCCGCTTCAGCTCCCGCGTGAGGTGCAGCCCGTCGCCGTCGGGCAGCATCAGGTCCACGACGGCCGCGTGGGGATCGCTCTGGGCGACCGCCCCCAGCGCCTCCCGCACGCTCCCGGCCGTCCGCACGCTGTAGCCTTCGCTCTCGAACGTCAGGCGGAGCCCGTCGGCGATCGTCTTCTCGTCGTCCACGACCAGAATGGAGTGACTGCGGCGAGACGCCATTACAGACGCGCTGAATCGGAGACGGGCTCGAGCGGGAGGCGCGCCTGGACCTTCGTGCCGTGGCCCAGGCGACTCGACACGGTGATCTCGCCCGCGTGCAGGTTGATCACCGAACGGGCGATCGACATTCCGAGACCCGTACCGTCCGGCTTGGTGGTGAAAAAGAGGTCGAAGGCCCGCGCGAGCGTCTCCTCCGTCATGCCCGGACCCGTGTCCTCGATGGTGACCGTGACGCTCCCCGTCGCGGCGGAGTACGCGGTGGCGATGGTCAGCCGGCCGCCGCCCTCGAGCGCCTCGAGCGCGTTGAGGATCAGGTTCAGAAACGCCTTGCGCAGCTCGCGCGCATCGAGCTGCGCCCTGGGCATCATCGGATCGAACGCCCTGACGATCTCGAGGCCGTCGGTCGGACGCCGGGCGGAGGCCAGCTCCAGGCACTCGTCGAGCAGCGGATGGAGCGCCGTCGCCTGCCGGTGAAGCTCGGGCGGCCGGCCGAACGCGGTGATCTCGGAGACGACACTCGCCAGGTGATCGACCGTGGTCGCGATCTTTCCGGCCAGGTCGCGGGCATCGGCATCACCCGTCCGGGCGAGGCGTTGCTCGAGGTGGCGCACGTAGAGCCGGAGGCCCGCGAGCGGGTTCTTGATCTCGTGGGCGACCTGCGTGGCCATGCGCCCGAGGGCGGCGACGGCGCCGCTCCGCAGACGCTCGAGATCGAGCGTGTTGCGAATGGCGATGGCCGCCTGCGACGAGAAGAGCGCCAGGATCTCGAGGTCGTCCTCCATCGGCTCGAGGCGCGCGGCGGTCTCGATCACCAGCGCCCCCGCCGGGCCACGCTGGACCACGAGCGGCGCCGCCACGATCGTGCCGCTCTCTCCCTGCTCGAGGGAGCCCGACGTGGTGATCGGCATGCCCTTGTCCATCGCCGTCGTCGCGGCCGCCTCGAGCCTCTCCCAGGACGGCGGCGGTGACCCGGCGCTCGCCATCGGCACGAGCCGGCCGTCGTCGAGCTGGAACACCACACAGCGGTCCGCATCGGTGGCCTCCACGGTCGCCTGGGCCACCGCGTCCAGCACGCGCGCCATGACACCGGAGGAGGCGAGCGCCTGCCCGACCGTCAGGAGCCGCTCACGATCACGCGCCCATCGGCGCGTCGCGAGCGTGCGGGCGATCTTGGAGCGGAGCTCGTCGCGCACGAAGGGCTTGGTGAGATAGTCGTAGGCGCCGCGTCGCACCGCCTCGACCGCGGTCTGGATGGTCCCGTGCGCGGTCATGATGAGCACGGGCAGGCGGGGCTGGCGCTCGTGAAGGGCCTCCATGACCCGCATGCCGTCGAGCGGCTCCATGCGCAAGTCCAGCAGGGCGAGGTCGAAGCGCCCCGCCTCGACCGCCTCGAGCGCCTTTCGTGGGTCGCTCGTCGCCGTCACGTCGAAGCCCATCGTGGCCAGGCGCATCTCCAAGACCTCGAGGATCGCCGGATCGTCGTCCATCACGAGGACCTTTTGTTTCACTTGCGCTTCTCCAGCTGGAGGTCGATCTGCTTGAGCCGCTCGAGATCGGCGCGCAGTCGCTCGGCCTCCTGGCGCACGCGCGTCAGGTCACCCTCGCGCTTGGCCAGCTCCTCGCGCATGCGCGCGAGCTCCTGCTGGAGGCGCCCGATCTCCTCACGTGTCGTCAGGACATCGCGACTCGCCCGCGCCCGCGGCGCGTTCGAGCTGTTGGAGTACTCGGCCAGGTAGGCGTCGTAGGCGGCGATGGCCGAGCGGTAATCGCCGTCGGCGGCAAGCCGGTCGGCTTTCGCGAGCATCTGCGCCGAGGGGACGGCGAACGGACCGGTGGCGCAGCCGGCGAGCAGCGCCGACACCACGGCGAGCCTTGTGACCCTCATGCGCGCGGCAGAAGCACGGTGAAGCGACTCCCTTTTCCTTCTTGCGACTCGACCGTCACACGGCCGCCGTGCGCCTGGGCGACCCCGCGCACGATGGCGAGGCCGAGACCGGTCCCGCCGCGGTCCGCGTGCGCCTGGCGGTACGGCTCGAAGACGTACGGCAGCTCGCCCACCGGGATCCCGATGCCCGTGTCCTCGACCTGGATCTCCAGCTCCGATCCGGTGGACACCAGTCGCACGACGACGCGCCCGCCCCGCTTCGTGAACCGGATGGCGTTGCTGACGAGGTTCACGACGATCTGCAGGAGCCGCTCCTCGTCGCCCACGAGCCAGAAGTCCTCGCCCAGTTTCTCACGCTCCAGGCTCACGCCCGTCTGTTCGGCGGTCGGCTTGAGCTCCTCGACGGCCCGTGAGACGACCTTGTTGAGGTCGAGCCGCGCCCGCTGGATCGGCAGGACGCCGGCCCGGAGGCGCGACACCTCGAGAATCTGGTTCACCAGCCCCAGGAGCCGATCCGATCCGGCGGCGATGATCTCGACGAGCCGCCGCTGCTTGTCGGTGAGCGAGCCGGAGACCCTTTCGCGCAGGAGGTGCGCGCCCTCCCGGATGGACGTCAGCGGCGACCGTAGCTCGTGCGACACCGAGGCGAAGAACTCCTCCTTCGTTTCCTCCATGCGCCGCAGCTCGCGCGCCATCGTGTTGAACGAGCGCGCGAGCTCGCCGACCTCGTCCTTGGTGTCGACGACGATCTGCTCCTCGAACGATCCGGCGGCGACGGCAGCCGTGGCGGCCGACAGCGTCTCGAGCGACTGCGTCAGACGATGCGCGATGAGCCCGCTCCCGAGCAGCGCCAGGCCGACCGCCGCTCCGAACGCCACCAGCACTCCCGACCAGGTCCGGGCCTCGAGGCGCGCCACCTCGGCCTGCGCCTTGAGGACGTCCGCGTGCATCGACTCGG
>QHSM01000079.1 GCA_003221595.1 Candidatus Rokuibacteriota bacterium
GCTTCAGCGAGTACTTCTCGACGCTCGGCAAGGAGGAGCGCGCGCAGGCGTGGGGCTTCTCGCTGCGATACGGCAAGGATCGGCTCGAGCCCGCCGCGCTGACATCTGAATTGCAGCGCCTCGAGGGGCGTCTCTACGATCGGCTGCCGGAGCGCCTCGAGGAGGAGCGCGATCCGACGCGGCGCGCGCTGCTCTACGGCTTCCCGCAGCAGTTCGCGCTTCTCCGCGATCGCCTCGTCCAGTTCGTCGACGCGGCTTTCTCGTCGACGAAGTTCGATTCGCCGCTCATCCTGCGCGGGGTCTACTTCACGAGCGGCACCCAGGAAGGAAGCCCCATCGACCGGGTCATGGGCACGCTGGCGCGCGGGCTCGGCCTCGAGCGGCGGCTCCTGCCGGCGCAGCATCCGACCGGGCGGAGCTACTTCCTCACGCGTCCCCTTCTCGAGGTCGTCTTCCCCGAGGCCGGGCTCGCCGGATTCGATCTGCGCTGGGAGCGCCGACGCCAGTGGCTCCAGACCGGCGCCATCGCGGGGTGCGCGGTCTTGCTACTGCTCGCGAGCCTGGCGTGGTGGCTCAGCGCCGCGAACAACCGGCGCTATCTCGGCGAGGTCACGGCGAAGTTCGGCGAGGTGCAGAAGCAAGTGACGGCGGTTCGCGCCGGCGCCCGGAGTGACTTGACGGCGCTCCTGCCGACGCTCACCGGCGTGCACGGCCTCGCCGAGACGCCCGCCACGACGAACGGCTCCGTGCCCTGGTCGTGGCGCTTCGGCCTCTACCAGGGCGGCAAGCTCGAGACGGCGAGCGGGGCGGCCTACCGGCGGATGCTTCAGGACACGTTCTTGCCGTCGCTCGCCTCGTACCTCGAGCAGTACCTCCGCCAGGACGCCCCCGGCAGCCCGGACGAGGCGTACGACGCGCTGAAGACGTACATCATGCTCTACGACCCCAAGCACCTCGAGCCCGAGGCCGTGTGGCGCTGGTTCCAGATTCGCGGCGATCAGCTCCTCGGCGCCGACGCCGGGCCCAAGGCGCTGAAGGTGCACTTCGACTCGCTCTACGACCGCGGCTGGGTCGATCCCGTCGTTCCCCGGAACGACGAGCTGATCGCGCGCGTGCGCAGCGCGATCACCCGCGACACGCTCGCGAATCGCGTCTACGGGCGACTCAAGCGCGAAGCGAGCACGGACCTCAAGGAATTCACCGTCGCGGAGAAGGCGGGCCCGAAGGCAATGCTGGTCTTCGAGCGGGAGAGCCGCCAGCCGCTGACGAAGGGCGTGCCGGGCCTCTATACCAAGGACGGCTACTACAAGTACTTCAACCCGAAGGTCGAGACGAACACGCTCCAGCTGGCCGAGGAGGAGTCGTGGGTCATCGGCTCGTCCCGCACCGGGCTGGCGACGTCGGCCCCCAGCTCGACGGACGCGGTCCGCCGGCTCTACCTCGAGGACTATCGCAAGATCTGGCGGGCGTTCATCGGCGACATCACGATCGTGCGCGACCGCGATCTCGCCAAGACGATCGAGATCACCCGCACCCTGTCGGGGCCGGACACACCGCTGAAGACCCTGATGAAGGCCATCGCGCGCGAGACGAGCCTCTCGGCGCCCGACAAGGACGGCGCTCTGGGCGGGTTGGCCGGCAAGGCGCAGGACCTCGCGAGTCGGGCCCGCCAGTCCGTGACGGGCGTGCCCTTCGGCGCCCTCGAGAAGTCGATGGTCGACGATCAGTTCGAGGACGTCCGAAAATTCGTCGGAGCCGACGGCGCCGGTGGCGCCGCGGGAGCCGCCGGCGGCGGGCCGCCGCCCATCGATGGAATCATCCAGCTCCTCAGCGAGGCCTATCAGTGGCTGGTGGCCACCGATCAGGCGCTCAAGACGGGCCAGTCGCTGCCGCCGACCGACATCGCGACCAAGCTCACCGGCGAGGCCGCGCGGCAGCCCGAGCCCATGCGCTCGATGCTCGCCTCGCTGGCCGGCGGCAGCGTGAAGACGACGGTCGGCAAGACGCGCGAGCGCATCGACGGCGAGCTGCGCGCGCAGGTGACCGAGTTCTGCCAGAAAGCGACCGCCGGCCGCTATCCGTTCGTACGCACCAGCAACCAGGACGTGACGCCCGACGACTTCGCGAAGCTCTTCGCGCAGGGCGGCGTGCTGGACGGCTTCTTCCAGAAGTACCTGGCGCCGGTGGTCGACACCGGCTCGAAGCCCTGGCGCTTCAAGGACCCGGCCATGGGCCAGTCGTCGGCGCTGGCCGAGTTCCAGCGGGCGCAGGTCATTCGTGAGGTCCTCTTCCGCGGCGGCGGGAGCATGCCGAGCCTCCAGCTGGAGCTCAAGCCCGTGGAGATGGACGCCTCGATCCAGCAGTTCCTCCTCGACGTCGACGGAAAGCTCGTGCGGTACTCGCACGGCCCGCAGGTGGCGGTGCCCGTGCAGTTCCCCGGACCCGGCGGCAAGAGCCTCATACGCGCGACGATCTCGCCGGCCCCCGCCTCGGGCTCGGCCGGCCTCAGGTTCGAAGGGCCGTGGGCGCTGTTCCGGATGTTCGACGGCGTGCAGATCATCGACACCCGGCAATCGGAGCGGTTCGTCGCGGCGCTCACCGTCGACGGCCGCCGCACGGTCTTCGAGGTCTTCGCCTCGAGCGTGCGCAATCCCTTCCGCCTCCCCGAGCTCAGTCAGTTCCGCTGCCCGACCGCTCTGTGATCGGGGACCTGACCGGCGCGATTCCAGGCTGGTACGGGAAGCTCCCGAGCCTGGGAGACTTCGCCAGTCGCCGGCTGCCGGTCGAGTTCGTCAAGCGGTGGGACGCCTGGCTGCAGGACGTCGTGCCCGCCGCGCGCGCCGCGCTCGGCGAAAGCTGGCTCGACACCTACCTGACCATGCCGATCTGGCGGTTCGCATTCCTCCCGGGGCTGGTCGGCCCGAGCGGCTGGGCCGGCGTGCTGATGCCGAGCGTCGACCGGGTCGGCCGCCACTTTCCCCTGGCGGTCGCGATGGCCATGCCCACGCACGCCGCCGCAGCGCACGCCGTGTTCGAGGGCGCCGACTGGTTCGCGGGCCTGGAGGACGCGGCACTCGCGGTGCTCGATCCGACGCGAACGGCCGACGATCTCGACGGCGCGCTCGCGCAGAGCGTCCTGGCGGTTCCGGCAAGCGAGCCTGCCGGCCAGGGCGGCCCGGTGCGCGCCCTGTCGTCCGTCGAGGCCTTCGCACCGCTGGCGGAGGGTGAGGCGCTCCGTGCCTGGAGCGAGAGCACGGGCTGGATGACGCTCTGGTGGACGCGCGGCCGTGTGGACGGGGTACCCCTGATGCTCGGCTGCGCGGAGCTACCGACCGCGGAAGAGTTCGCCCGTCTCCTCGCGAGCCGCTAGGCTCGCGTGCCCGCCCGAGCCTACTTCGGCCCGTCGCGTAGCGACTTGACCTGCGCCTCGTAGGCGCGGCGGAACGCCTTGCCGAAGGCGGCGTTGAAATCCTCGCGCGCCTCGCTGGAGATGGCCGCGTAGCGCTCGACGAACTGGTCCCACAGCTTCGCCTTGCGATTCATCGGCAGCAGGTCGTCGAGGAACGACTGGTCGGCCAAGCGCTTGCCCAGCTCTTGAGGCGAAAATCGCGCGAGCACTTCCTCGAGCGCGGCGCGCATGCCGGCCAGGAAGCCGAGCTGGTGGGCGCGCAGATCGTCGTAGGCGTCCTTCATCGCGCGCAGCGGCGGCATGAAGCCGTGCATCTGCGGCGCCAGCAGGTGCGACAGCGCCGCCTCCACCGACGGCGAGAACTTCAGCGGGTTGTTGTCCTGCGCCATGATCATCGTGACGTCGGCGCGCATCTCGCTCTTCGTGAGCCCGCGGGCGCGCAGGAGGTCGAGCGTGCCCTGCACCGCCTCGCGCAGGAGACGGCCGATCGCCTCCATGGTGTCGGGCGTGAGGCTCTTCGCCGACTGACTTCCCGGAATGCCCGCGCCCTGCAAGAAGGCGCGGAGCAGCACACTCGGCTGAGGAATCGTCGGCCTCGCCGGCGCCGGAGGCTTCACCGCCGCCTCGGGCCTCGCCTGCGGCGGAGTGAACGGCGTGAAGAGCTCCGACCCGCTATCCGGAACGGTCGGCGGCGGCGGAGCCGGCTTGGCCGCGCTCGAGAACATATCGAGCGGATCGACGACGCCGCCCGAGGCCGGCGACGACCCGAGCGCCGGCGTGCCGAACGGCGAGTTAGGCGCTAGCGGGTCGGACCCACCCGCCGACTTCAGATTGAAGAGATCGTCGAGGCTCGGCTCTTTCCCGCGAATGCCCAGGAGTGGATCGTCGGCCGGGAATTCCGGAATGATCGGAGCCGCGGCCGGCGCCCGCGCGGGCGCCACCGGCTGGGCGGGCGGCGGATTGAACGGGTTCAGCGGGTCCGAGCGCTGCGGCGACCGCTCGACGGGCCCCAGGAGATCGGCGAAGGGATCGAAGGCGCTGGGCGAGGCCGGCAGCGGGCTCGACGGGCTGATTTGCGGCGCGCTGGGCGCGGTGACGGCGATCTGGAGGACGTAGTCGCCGATCTTGACCTGGTCTCCGTCGCCCAGGCGTGCCTGGCTGCCCGAGCCGAGCGCGCGACCGTTGACGACGACCGGGTTCTTCGTTCCGGTGTCCGTGATGAGGAAGCCGCCCGCCTGGAAGGAGATGGTGGCGGCTCCCGGTCGAGTGGCCGCCCCTTGAAGGAGACCGCGCGGATCGTCAGCATAAACGCCCTACCTTCCCTACCTTTCTTTCCAGAACGAATCCGAGAGCGGCGTAGAGCGATTTTACTCCGGTTGGGCCGCCGGCGTCCCCTCCTCAATCCGCTGTATTTAGGCGACTTCCCGCTGTACTTGGGCGACTCCGGAAGGCTAGACTACCGGCGCACGCAGGAGGCGGCGGATGGGCGGCCCGGACAAACGAGCGAAACCCCTGACGTTCCAGGACCTCACGGAGCTCCGGCGCAAGACGGAAGCGGTCTCCAAGTTCCTGCAGGAGCAGCTCGCCGCGCACCTGGAGACCCTGCGGCCGGTGATCTCACCCGAGCGGGTGTTCAGCAAGTTCCTCGGAACCAAAGGCGACCACGGGCTTTCGGATCGCGCCTTCGCCCACCTGCAGCAGAGCTACCGGCCGTTCTCGGGCAAGCCCTTCGACATTCCGTCGGAGTTCGATCCGCAGTGGCTGACGCTGGTCGGGAGCCGCCTGGCGCTCCATCCCTGGGAGTACGCGTACGAGATCAAGACCGAGCGCGAGACCAAGACGATCACGATGGCCTCGCCCGTTCGCTGGGTCTTGACCTTCACGTCGACCTACGGGCTCTCGCAGATGCGACAGGGGCTCGCCGGCAAGGGCGAGCGGCGTATCGAGCACATCCGCCAGTTCGTCGTCAACGCGCTGGTCGCCCAGGCCTCGATCGCCCACGCCACCGGGCTCGGCGCGCTCTTCGGCGATCTCCGGTATCAGCTCCAGACCGAGTATTCGCCCGACCTGCCCAAGCTGCCGCTCACGACGATCACGTTCGGGCTGCCCTCGTTCCGGCCGCCCGACGATCTCATCATGGCCGCGACCGGCTTCTCGGGGATTCCCGCCTTCATCGAGCTGGTCGACACGGAGGCCGCCGCCAAACTGCCCGATCCGTTGAAGGCTCGGTTGCAGGAGGTCGTCCGCTAGCTTCTCGCCCTCTTACTGTAGCTTCTTGATCTTGAAGTGCACGCGCCGGTTCTTCGCGGCGCAGGCGTCGGTCATCTCCCTGCACACCGGCCGTTCCGAGCCGTGGCTGACGGTCCACATGCGCGTCCCCGGCACGCCTTGCTTGACGAGAGCGGTCGCGGCGGCCATCGCCCGCTGCTCCCCCGCCGCCCGGTTGCTCTCGCGCGTTCCCTTGGGGTCGGAGTGCCCCTCGATGAGGATCAGGCATCCGGGATTCCCGACCAGCCAGCGGGCGTTGTTCCGGATGACCGTGGCGCCGACCCGCCCGATACCGTTTTGACCAGGATCAAAGAAGACGTCCTTGAGCGCCGGCTCGTCGGTGAACTCCTCGACGGTCACCGGCACCGGCGGCGGCGGCGTGTTCACCGACTGCGCCATGGGCGTGCTCGGGGCGACCGGCTTCGGCGTCGGCGCCGATGACTGGCCCGGCGAGCGTTGCGGCTGGTCGGCCGGCGCGGACGCGGTCGGCATCGCGGTCGGCTCGTCGGTCTTTGTTCCGCAGCCGCTCAGCAAGAACGCCAAGATGGCGAAGCAGGCGACGTGCGAACGATGGGACTTCATTGGCTCTCTCCGCGCCGTGATCGGAATGGAGGTGCCAGTTTACGCCGTCATTAACCACTACCGCTCATCCATAACCACAGACTTACCGCGTCGACCAGCTCGATGAAGGCGGGAATCCCCGAGAAGCTGGTCGCGGCCATGATGAGATCGTTGGGCGGCCGGAACGAGGGCAGCCCGAACGTGATCGTCGTCAGCGGCAGCTTGGGCAAATCGGGCGAGAACTCGGTCTGGAGCAGATACCGGAGGTCGGCGAAGAGCGCGCCCAGGCCGGTGGCCTGGCCGATCGCAGCCTGGGTCACCAGCGCGTTGACGACGAACTGGCGAATGTGCTCGATGCGGCGCTCGCCCTTGCCGGCCAGCCCCTGGCGCATCTGCGAGAGCCCGTAGGCCGACGTGAAGCTCACAACCCAGCGAACCGGTGAGGCCATCGTGATCGTCTTGGTCTCGCGGTCGGTCTTGATCTCGTGCGCGCATTCCACCGATGGAGCGCCAGACGGTTACCGACCAGCGTCGGCCGCTGAGGGTCGAGCTCCGACGGGATGTCGAAGGGCCGGCCGGTGAACGGGCGGTAGCTCTGCTGGAGAGGGGGCGAAGGCATGATCCGAGAGCCCATGGTCGCCTTTGG
>QHSM01000078.1 GCA_003221595.1 Candidatus Rokuibacteriota bacterium
GATCAGGTTCGGCGCTGAGCGCCCCTCGCTGTGGACGCGGCTGCGCACGCTCGGCTCGCAGCAGCATCTCTACAGCCTGCCGTGGTACGTCTTCATCGGCGCCCCGGGCGCCGGCAAGACCACCGCGCTGATCAACTCCGGGCTGCGCTTTCCCCTCGCCGACCGGCTCGGCCGCGAGGCGGTTCGCGGCGTCGGCGGGACGCGAAACTGCGACTGGTGGTTCACGGAAGAGGCGGTGTTGCTCGACACCGCGGGACGCTATACCACCCAGCAGAGCGACCGCGACGTCGACGCCGCGGCCTGGAAGAGCTTCCTGCAGCTGCTCAAGAAATCTCGCCCGCGCCGGC
>QHSM01000080.1 GCA_003221595.1 Candidatus Rokuibacteriota bacterium
AGCCGATGCCGGGCGGGCTTTACACGCCGTGCCTCGCCGAGTCGTTCACGCAGTCGAAGGACGGGCTGACGTACGAGTTCGTCATCAAAAAGGGCGCGAAGTTCCACCACGGCGAGCCGGTCACCGCCGCGGACGTGAAGTTCTCCTTCGAGCGGTACCGGGGCGTGGGCGGGAAGATCCTCAAGGAGCGCGTGCGTGAGATCCAGATCGTCGATGCGGGCCGGGTTCGCTTTCACCTGAAGGAGCCGTGGCCGGACTTCATGTCGTTCTACGGCACGACGGCCACCGGCGCCGGCTGGATCGTGCCCAGGGCATACGTCGAGAAGATGGGCGACGACGGCTTCAAGAAGGCGCCGATCGGCGCCGGCCCGTACCGGTTCGTGAGCTTCAATCCCGGGATCGAGCTCGTGCTGGAGGCATTCGAGGGCTATTGGCGCAAGGTCCCGAACGTCAAGCGGCTCGTCCTGCGAACCCTGACGGAGGAGACCACCCGCGCGGCCGCCCTGAAGAACGGCGAGGTGGACATCGCCTATCTGCTGAGCGGGCCGGTCGCGGAGGACGTGCAGCGCACGCCCGGGTTCAAGCTCGTCTCGCGCCGGGACTCACCGGCCGTCTTCTGGCTCGATCTGCCGGACCAGTGGGATCCGAAGTCGCCCTGGCACGACCTGCGTGTGCGCCAGGCCGCGAGCCTCGCGATCGACCGGCAGGCGCTCAACCAGGCCGAGACGCTCGGCTTCTCGAAGCCCACCGGCTCCTTGATACCGCGCGCGCTCGAGTTCTCGAAGTACTTCGAGCCGGATCCCTTCGACCCGGCGAAGGCGCGGCGGCTTCTCGCCGAGGCGGGCTATCCCAACGGCTTCGACGCGGGCGATCTCTACCCGTGGCCGCCCTACTTCGCGATGGGCGAGGCGATCGCCACCTATCTGCAGAACGTCGGCATCCGGACGAAGGTACGGAGCATGGAGCGGGCGGCGCTCACCGCGGCGTGGCGCGACCGCAAGCTCAAGAACGTGATCGTCGGCATCAGCGGCGCAGGCGCCAACGCCTCCTCGCGGCTCGAGGCGTACGTGAGCAAGGGCGGTGCCTACACGGCCGGCGTCATCCCCGAGGTCGAGGATCTCTTCCAGCGTCAGGTGCGCGAGGTCGACGCGAAGAAGCGCGAGGCAATGCTGCACCAGATCCAGCAGATTCTGCACGATCGGGTGACCCACATCCCGATCTACGAGCTGGCGTTCATCTGGGGCGTGGGCCCGCGCGTGGAGGAACCGGGCATCAACCTGGTCCGCAGCTTCGCGTACTCGGCACCGCTGGAGGACATGAAGCTGAAGCGGCCGTAGCTCCGCGGCCTCGCGCCGGCCCGATCAGGTGCTCAGCGTCGCGACCTCGGCGCGCGTCAGGCCGACGGTCGTGGCCGCGTCGACGATCTCCGCCCACGTCGTGGCGTCGACCTCGATGCCCGTGCGATCGCGCTCGGCCTGCGCGATGCGCTCCGGCTCGCCGGGAACCAGGACGGGAAGCTTCGGATCGACCGGCGGCGACGCCTTCACGTAGTCGATGAACCCGTCGATCTCGCGGCGCAGCCAGTCCACGCCCGCGAGGCGGCCCGGGTCGACCAGCACCGTGAACATGTTGTTGACGACGCCGCCCATGCGCTGGTTGCCCGGCTGAATGCTGGGACCGCCGGTCAGCGCGGTCGCGAGCAGCTCGGTCATCACCGCCAGCGCGTAGCCCTTGTGGCCGCCGAACGGAACCAGCGCGCCGTGCGGCTCGGAGTACATGACGTTCGGGTCGCGCGTCGGCCGCCCGGCGGCGTCGATGAGCGCCCCCTCCGGCGCGGGCTTCCCCTCGTTCTTCGCCACGCGGATCTTCCCCATGGCGACCTGGCTGGTGGCCATGTCGAGCAGCAGCGGCGCGTGGCGGTCCGTTCCCGGCACCGCGATGCAAACCGGGTTCGTCACGAACCGAGCGTCGGTGCCCCGGAACGGCGCGACGGTCGCCCGGTGGTCGGTGACGTTGACGAAATGCATCGAGACGAGGCCGGCGGCGCTGGCGAGCTCGCCGTAGGCGCCGACGCGCCCGATGTGATGCGCGTTCGCGAGCCCCATCGCCACCACGCCGCTCTCGCGGCAGCGCGCGATGGCGGCGTCCATCGCCTGGCCTGCGACCGGCCGGCCGTACCCGCGCCCGCCGTCGAACATCAGGAGCGCCCCGTCGTCCTTCACCACCTTGGCCCGGGTGTTCGGCACGACCAGGCCGGCCTTGAGGTGACGCACGTACGTCGGGATCATGCCGACGCCGTGGCTGTCGTGGCCCATCAGGTTCGCGCGCACCAGGTGCTCGGCGACCTGATCGGCCTCCGCGGCGGCGCTTCCGCCCTTTTTCACGATCGCGCTGATCAAGCGTCGGAGTGTGTCGGCGGTCGCACGCACGTGATTCCTCCCTCTCCGGCATCGGAACGGCTCGGGCGCCGCCCGTCGAGCGGCCCCGGCGGAAGCGCACCGCCGCAGTATACCCGCGACGAGAACAGGATAAGATAGCGGCACGATCTCCTCGTGGAGGAATGCGATGCCCAACGACCCGACGCCCGTCAAGGTGCAGAAGCTCGGTCACGTCGTGTTCACGGTGACCGACATCGAGCGAACCACGAGGTTCTGGACGGAGATCATGGGATTCCAGGTGTCCGACCGCAACGAGCGCGGCATGGTCTTTCTCCGCAACGCCTCCGACCATCACAGCATTGCGCTGGTGCCGGCCGAGACACCCCACACGCTGCCGCGCGAGGGGCAGCCCGGCTTCCATCACTGCGCCCTCGAGGTAGCCGCCGTCTCCGAGCTGTTCAAGATTCGCGATTTTCTCCGGGCGAAGGGCGTGCCGATCGTCTACGAAGGCCGGCGCGGACCCGGCGGCAATCCGGGCATCGAGTTCGAGGACCCGGACGGCTTCCACATCGAGCTGTACGCGTCGATGGATCAGATCGGCCAGGACGGCAAGAGCCGGCCGGCGAAGGAGTGGCGTCGCGCCAACAGCCTCGAGGAGGCCGTGGCCACTCCGCTGCCGGGCGTCACGTACCGGTAACGCGAAGCCACAGCCCGAGCGCCACGAGGCTCAGCGGCCGAATACGTCGGACAGGAACGGCCCGTGTTCAGTGGGCGAGCGGGTCCGGGCGAAGCTGGAAGTGCACGACGATGGGCTTCTTGCCCTTGCCGCCTTCCATGAGCCACGGCGCGCGGTCTCCGCTGGCCGTCCACAATCCGCGCCCCTTCCAGCCGGCGTTCGGGTCGTCGATGCGCCCGTCGAAGCCCTTGGCGTAGAAGCCGAGCGGATACGGAACGCGCAGCACGATCATCTTGCCGTCCTTGAGCGCGATCAGACCGTCGTTGAGGTTGCCGGTCGACATCGGCACGTCGGCGCCGAGGCCAAACGTGTTGTGCTGGTCGACCCACGTGTAGTAGCTCGACTCCGCGCTGTTCTCGCCGATCCCCTTGAAGCCGGGGCCCGGATACTGATAGAAGGTCCAGCCCTCGGGGCAATGGTCGCCGGTGGCCTTCGGCCCGTTGAGCGGCCCCTTGCACTTGCGCCGGTCGAAGCTGCCGATGTGGCCCGAGCCCATCGACGCCCACACGACGCCCTGCCTGTCGATGTCGGCGCCGCGGATGCCGAAGTACGGCTTGGGCACGTTGTAGATCTCGGCGAGGGCGGTCGCCGGCGGATTGGGACCCGGCACGACCCGCACGACCGCCGCGGTTCCCCCGAAGACTCCGACCGACCCCCAGATCGACCCGTCGACCGGGCTCGGCATCACGGCGTAAAAGCCGCCGGCGATCCGCTTGTCCTTGGTCGGGTCGACCGGCTGGTCCGGCTCGACTTAGTCGTCGCGCTTGCCGTTGCCGTTGGTGTCGAGGACGAACGCCGTCCAGCCCTGCGATTTCGCCGCGTCGCCCGTCTCGTCGAACATCCTGGTGTTGACCCAGCCGAGCACCGGACCGCCGCCGCTCGTCCACAACGTCTCGTTGGCGTCGTAGCCGAACTGCAGGTGATGCGTCTGGAAGCACGCATCGACGAACGTGTACTTCATCGTCTTCGGGTCGAGGAACGTGAGCGCCCGGTTCGTCCGTTCCAGCGGGAACAGCTTGGCCGAGGGATGATCGGAGCCCTTCTGGCAGAACTCGGGGTTCTTCGGCCCGCGCACCACCGCCGCGAACCAGACCCGGCCCTTCCGGTCGAACATCCCGTTGTGGTTGTTGGCCTTGGTGTCCCAGAGCTTCTCCTCGCCCCAGTACGGCGACGGCGCCATCGGCTTCTCGATCGCGGCGTGCCCGGGCCCGAGCGCCTCGGGCGTGTCGGCGTCGCGCACCGGAGCCCTGAAGGTCGTCACGGTGTGCGTCTTCGGATCGAGGATCGGGTAGTTGTCGGTCGCGTATTCGGGAGAGCCGTAGAGCTTGCCGTATGCGTTGACCGTCGGATAGCGGCGATCCGAGGCGATCAGGTCGGCCACCCGGTCGGTCCAGTCACCGAAGTATTTGAACGGGACGCCGCCCAGCACCTGGGTGAGCGGATTCAGCATCAACGGAGCGGCCTGACCCGACTGCACGCGTCGAATCCACGCCCTCTCCCCCGATTCGAACTGGCCGAGCGACGCCGGGATCGTCCGCGTGGACAGCTGGCCGAGCTGATGGCACCCGACGCAGGACCGGTTCTTCACCACCGTGAGCCAGTCGCTCTGGGTGATGTTCGCGGGGATATTGCTCTTGCCGCCGAACTGATCCGCGTCCGGGATATTCAGCATCGAGTACCAGTAGATCGCCGGGTAGTACTGCGCGGCGGCGGCCTCGGTGGGCGCGGCCACGGCGCGAAGATTCAGCGGCTTGCCGGGCTCGCCGTCGACCTTCGGCGAGTCGACGAGCCCGTAGCCCCGCACCCACACCTTGTACCTCGCCTTCGGGAGGTCGGGCACCACGTACCGGCCCTGGTCGTCCGTGACCACCATCCGGGCGAGCTTCGTCGGAAGCTCGGTCGTCTCCGCGATCACCCACACGCCGGCCTCGGGTCCGCTCGGCCCGGTGACGACGCCGCCGATGGCGTTCCCGTCGATATGCACGGCGCC
>QHSM01000081.1 GCA_003221595.1 Candidatus Rokuibacteriota bacterium
CGATGACCACCGCCTCCGACGAGGAAGGCGAAAGGAGCTGACATGAAGATCCGCATCGGCGTGGGAGCCGCCGGCGCCGCGTCGAGTCCGGACGCGCTGGCCGAGCTCGTCACGGGCCTCGACGACCTGGGGTTCGATTCCCTCTGGCTCTCGGAAGTGCTCACCGGCCCGGTGATCGATCCCGTGGTGGGCCTCGCCTGGGCGGCGGCGAGCAATCCGCGGCTGAAGGTCGGGACCACCATGCTGTTGCCCGGGCGTAACGTGGTTCGCCTCGCCAAGCAGCTCGCGAGCCTCGACGTGCTCTGCCGCGGAC
>QHSM01000082.1 GCA_003221595.1 Candidatus Rokuibacteriota bacterium
GCTCGGGCGAGCTTCTCGGCGTCCTCGTCGTGGAAGACGTCGCTCTCGGCGCCGCGCACCACCAGCGTGGGGCACGTCACGCCGGGGACCGCCGACCAAAGGAGCTCGCGCCGCCGCTGGACGGCCGCCGGATCGACGCGGCCGCGGTGGCGCTGGTCGTACTTCCACATCCACTTGCCGTCGGGCATGCGCCGGAGATTGTGGAGCAGGCTGCGCCGGAGCAGCGTGGCGTTGCGCCGCGGGTTGAACGCGAGCGCGCGGTTCACGAAGTCCTCGACCGAGTCGAGCGGCGTGGCCTCCGACGTGAAGGCGGCGATCTTCCGGGAGCCGGCCTGGCGCGTCTCCGGGCCGATGTCCACGAGCACGAGCGCGGCGAGCCGGCGGCTGTGCGCGCCCGCCCAGGCCAGGGCGTTGGCCCCGCCCAGCGACATGCCGACCAGGACGAACTGGTCGAGCCCGAGGTGGTCGACGAACGCGTCGAGATCCTCGACGTGGCTCTCGGTGCGGTAGTCCATCGACGGCGACCACTCGCTGTCGCCGTGGCCGCGCTGGTCGAGGGCGATGCAGTGGCGCTCCGGCTTGAGGGCGGCGCAGACGAGGTCCCAGGTGTGGACGTTGAGGCCGCCGCCGTGCAGGAAGACCATCGGCGGCCGGCCACGGGTGCCCCAGTCCAGATAGTGGAAGCGCATGCCGCGCAGGATGACGTGGTGCGCCTCGGGCAGGTCCAGGTCCGGCAGCGCGAGCCCGGCGGTGGCCGAGGATAGCTTCAGGTGCTCGCGAAATTCCTCGGGGCTCAGGCTCACGCCGGTCTCCTCTTTCCGTTACGCATAGACGTCCTGGTCGACCTGGTTCGCCTCCGGGTACGGCGCGCTGAGCGCGTACTGGACGCCGGTGTCGATCTCCGCCTTCACGTCGGTGGTGATGCGCTCGAAGACCGCACCGTCGGCGAGCCCCTGCGCGGTGAGCCGGCTGGCCAGGGTCTGCAGCGGATCGTGGTTGCTCATCCACTCGCGTTCTTCTTCCCGCGTGCGGTACTCGCGGTTCACGTCGCCGACGTGGTGGCCGTAGTACCGGTAGGTCTTGCACTCGAGGAAGGCCGGCCCCTCGCCCCGGCGCGCGCGCTCGACGAGCTTCTTCATGGTGGCGTGAACGGCCTGGACGTCCTGGCCGTCGACGCTCTCGGCGTGGATGCCGAAGGCCCTGGCGCGGGCCAGGATCTCGCCGGCGATCGTGTCGCCGCAGGGGGTGTACTCGCCGTACAGGTTGTTCTCGCACACGTAGATGACCGGCAGCTTCCACAGGGCGGCCATGTTCATCGCCTCGTAGAGCAGCCCCTGGCCGAGCGCGCCGTCGCCGAAGAAGCACGTGGCGACCTGGCCACTGCCCCGCATCTTGGCCGACAGCGCCGCGCCGGTCGCGATGCCGGCCGAGCCGCCCACGATCGCGTTGGCGCCGAGATTGCCGGTCTCCGGATCGGCGATGTGCATCGAGCCGCCCTTGCCGCGGCAGTAGCCGGGCTCCTTGCCGAGAAGCTCCGCGAACATCCGGTTCACCGACGCGCCCTTGGCCAGGCAGTGGCCGTGGCCGCGATGCGTGCTCGTGATGAAGTCGTCCCGGCGCAGGGCCTCGCACACGCCCACCGCCACGCCTTCCTCGCCCACGTAGAGATGGGCCAGGCCCGGCATCTTCGCGCTCTTGTACAGCTCGTGCACCTGCTCCTCGAAGGCGCGAATCTTCGCCATCTGGCGGTACATGTGAAGGTTCTGCTCCAGCTCCATCCGCGGCTCGATTGCCTGGGTCGTCATCGCCTCTCCCTCCGTTGGGCCCCACCGAGGCTCCCGCAGACGGCGACCAGAGTCAAGACGGTCCTCGTCACGGCACGAGCAGGAGATCGGTGAAGCTCTTGTAGCTCACCAGCGGCCCGAGGCTCGCCGGGAGCTCGGCGGTCGGTCGCGCGATCGGCGCGGCCTGCCCCAGGTCGTAGTAGCTCCGGAATCGCGCGCCGAGGTAATCGGCGAACGCCTCGGGCTCGACGCCGGCGCGGCGGAGCCCGTAGGGCCAGAGCTCCACCACGAGGGGGACCCCGCCGGCGAGGAGCTTCGGCGCGCCGTCCAGGACGTGCTGCTCGTGTCCCTGGACGTCCATCCAGAGCAGACCGACGTCGCCCCGGGCGATCCCGTGCTCGTCCAGAAGATCGTCGAGCCGGCGCAGCGGGACTCGAATGAGCGGCCGTGTGTGCTCGTGATACTGCTCGGCGGCCAGCGGCCCGGCGACCCGCACGCGATGGTCGCCGGAATTCGTCGACAGCTCCAGCTCGGCCGTGCCGCTCGTCGCCGACAGCGCCGCGTTCACGCAGCGGATCGCGTCGCCGAGTCGGTTGCGCGCCACGTTCCTGACGAGGTGCCGGAAGGTGTCGGGCGCCGGCTCCACCGCCAGGGCCCGCGCGAAGGCGCCGCGCCGCGCGAGCGCGATGCACACCGTGCCGACGTTGGCGCCGACGTCGAGCAGCCAGCCGCGGCCTCGCGACGGAAAGCCCCCGAGCGCGACGGCGCGCTCGAGCTGCTCGTACTCGTACTCGCCGCGCATGAAGAGGATGCGCCCGACCCCGCGATCGCGGCTGCTGAAACCGAGGACGCCGTGCCGCGTCCGCCGCGTGATCCGAAACTCGGGCAGCCGGGACAGCGCCCGCCACACGAGCCGCTTCAGCGCTTCGCCCGTCGCCATGCGTGGGCATCGTACCGGCATGTGATACCTTCTGGCGAGTCTCGCGAAGCGATGAAAGCGATCGACAGGAGGCCGCGATGAGCGCTCGCCCGAAGAAGGTCGACGGCAAGACCGCCAGCCCGTACGGTTACCCCTTCTGGGACTGGGTCGCGAAGGAAGATCCCGAATACGTCAAGGCTCGGGGGCCGCTGAGCGCCCTGTCGGTCGGCGAGGGCAAGGAGCTCTCGATCAAGCACCGCGAGATGGTCATCATCGGGATCCTCGCGTATCGCGGCCGGGAGGACGGCGTCGTCACCCACATGCGGCGCGCCATCCAGCACGGCGCGACCAAGCGCGAGCTGCTGGAGGCGATCGAGTCCGCCGCGGTGCCGGGCGGCGGGCCGACCTTCAGCACCGGCGTGCAGGCGCTCATGCAGATCGACCGCGACGGCGGCTTCAAGAAGGCCTGAGCGCGACCCATGGATCTCGAGCTGAAGGACAAGGTCGCGATCGTCGGAGGAGCGAGCAAGGGCCTGGGTCGCGCGTGCGCCCAGGTGCTGGCCCAGGAGGGGGTCCGGGTCGCCGTCTGCAGCCGCTCGCACGACGACCTCGAGAAGGCCGCCCAGGAGATCCGGGGCGCCACAGGCCGCGACGTGCTCGCGTTCGCGGGCGACCTGGACCGCTACGACACGATCAAGGAGCTGATCGGGCGGGCCGTCGAGCGCTTCGGGCGTCTCGACATCCTGGTCAACAACTCCGGTGGCCCGCCGCTGGCCCGGGCCCACAACGCCACCGAGGAGCAGTGGGCCACGGCGGTGCAGCGCTCACTCCTGTTCTTCGCGCGCATGTCGCGGGAGGCGGTCCCGCATCTGAAGAAGCAGGGCGGCGGTCGCATCATCAACATCCTGGCCAGCACGGTCTATCAGCCGATTCCCAACCTGGCGTTGTCGGGCGCGACCCGCATGGGCGTGGTGGCGTTCGCCAAGAGCCTGGCGGACGAGGTCGGGCGCGACGGCATTCTCGTCAACAACGTCTGCCCCGGCTCGA
>QHSM01000083.1 GCA_003221595.1 Candidatus Rokuibacteriota bacterium
GGGCCACACGCTCGTGATCGACGGAGGATGGACAGCGCGATGATCAAGCGAATCCACGTGCTCTACGTCGGCCAGCTCGAGCTGGAGAACATCGGGTTGCAGGGCACGCCGGCCGACGCTCGGCGCTACAGCAACGAGCGGCTGAGCGAGCCGTTCTTCTCCGCGCGCGACGTCGCCCAGCTCATGGACGACCTCGGCTACTACGCCCTGTGGACGGCCGAGCACCACTTCCAGCACGAGGGCTACGAGTGCTTCCCGAATCTCATCCAGCTCTCGCTCTGGCTCGCCACGCAGACGCGGCGCCTCAAGCTCGGCTGCGCCTTCAACGTGCTCCCGATGTGGCATCCCATCCGCCTGGCCGAGGACTACGCGATGGCCGACATCGTCACCGACGGCCGCGTGATCATGGGCGTGGGACGCGGCTACCATTCGCGCGAGGTGGAGACGTTCGACGCGCCGGTCATCGACCAGGCGGCGAACCGGGAGATGTTCGAGGAGCAGGTCGACCTCATGCTCAAGTGCTTCGACGAGGCGCGGTTCAGTCACCACGGCAAGCGCTACGAGTGCCCGCCGCCCGTCGAGTACCGGGGCTATCAGCTCCGCGACATCACGTGCGTGCCGCGACCCAAGCATCTCCCGGTCGAGGTCTGGATGCCGATCGCCAGCAGCAAGTCGATCGACTACATGGCCAGCAAGGACTTCAAGGCCATGGTGACGCTCAACGGCCAGAAGATCCTCGACGACGTCGTGAAGGCGTATCGCGACGCGTGCGCGAAGTACGGCCGGCCGAAGCAGCTCGGCGAGGACATGATCTGGGGCGCCGGGCTCTATCTCGCCGACACGCCCGAGGAAGCCAAGCGCCGCGTCGAGCCGTCGCACGACGAGCGCTACAAGTGGTTCGCGCCGTTCGGCTTCGTGCGTTACGCGGACGAGCACGGCCGCACGTGGGGCACGCCGGGCGCGCCCGCCCGCGTCCCGTCACTCGCCGACGGCATCCAGCAGAAGGCGTGGTTCTGCGGCCCGCCGTCGCACGTGATCGACGGCATCAAGTCGGTCGCGGCGAAGTACCCGGGGCTCGAGGACTTCATGATCCACTGGGCGGAGGGTCTCTCGCCCAAGGAGTTCAAGGAGCAGCTCCGCTGGTTCGCGCGCGACGTCATGCCGGCGATCACGGCGGGCTGATACCCCTCACCGGTATCCTTTGCCTCGGCGAAGAGCCCCAGGAATGGTGTTTTTTCTTTGTCTCCCCTAGGCCATGTGGTAGGAATACCCCCGGGGGAAGATCCGGGGCGCGAGACCATCACGAGGTAAGGAGGGGTCATGGCGAAGGGCAAGAAGGCGTTCGGGGGCTACTCCATCAGCTTCAAGGGCTGCAAGGACTCGGCTGAGGCCATCTTCGGCGGCTCGCCGATCGGCCCGTCCGAGATGACGAAGAAGATCTGGGCCTACGTGAAGCGGAAGAAGCTGGCCGGCAAGAGGTAAGGCCGAGCGCGCGTCTCCGAGTCGTCACGGGCGGCTTGCTTCGGCGAGCCGCCCGTGCTGTTTTCGGCGCTCGGCCTCAGCGCGGGAGCTGATCGAGCGTGCGCACGACGACGTCGGGGCGCACGCCCAGCTCCTCCTCGGGCGCGTCGGTCCGATTGCACCACGCGACCTGGTAGCCGAACGCCTTCGCGCCGGCGACATCCCAGCCGTTCGAGGATACGAAGAGAAGCTCGCCGGCCGGTATCCCGAGCGTCCCGGGACCGAGCGCATACACGAGCGGCGAGGGCTTGTACGTGCGAACCGGGTCGACGGAGATGACGTGGTCGAGGTACTTGGCGAGGCCGCTCGAAGCGACGGCCGCCGCCAGCATCGTCGGCGATCCATTCGAGAGCACCGCGCGCGGGCTGCCGGCGAGGCGCTCGAGCGCGGCGGGGACCTCGGGGAAGCACGCCAGTGAGAGGTACGCGTCCATCAGGCGTCGCACCTGCGCCGCCGACGGAGTCAGGCCGAGCCGCCGCAGCGTGTGCTGGAGCGCCGCCTCCGTCACCTCCCAGAAGTCGACGTAGGCGCCCATGAGCGCCCGCAGCCATGTGTACTCGAGCTGCTTCTGCCGCCAGGTGGCCGACAGCGTCGCCGGATCGGCCGTGATCGCGCGCCCGGCTTCGATCACGGAGTGAACGTCGAAGAGCGTCCCGTAGGCGTCGAAGACGTAGCCGCGGATCGGGCTCACTGCGTGACGGTGGGCGTACGGCGCGGGCGCCTCGCGGGGCGGGGCTCGGGCGGGCTCTCCAGCCCGGCCTCCACGAAGGCGTACTTCAGGAGCTTCTTGGCGTCGAGGAACGAGGCGGTGCGGGTCCGCGACCCGAGCACGATCATGACGAACTGCTGCCCGTCGCGCCACGCCGACACCGCGAGGTTGTAGCCGGCCTCCAGCGTGAATCCGGTCTTCAGCGCCTGCACGCCGAGGGGGTCGTTGAACAGCGGGATGTGGCGGGCGTACACGCGGCCCCGGTAGACGAACGTCTGCCCGCCCAGCATCGGCCGCGACGCGGGATGGTCGCGGAGCAGGCGGGAGATGAGCTGGGCGAGATCGCGGGCGTTGCTCCGCTGGGCCGGATCCGGAAGACCGTGGGGGTTCGCGAAGCGCGTGGCGTGGAGGTCGAGCTCCTGCGCCTTCGCGTTCATCCGGCCCACGAAGGTCCACTCGTCGCCGCCGAGCCGCTCGGCCAAGGCCGTCGCGGCGTCGTTCGCCGACGCGATCGCCACACCCTCGAGGAGCACGTGCAGCGGGACGGCTTCGCCGGCGCGCAGTCCCATCCGCGAGCGCGGCGTCAGCGCGGCGTACCGGCTGACCGTGACCAGCTCGTCGAGATCGGCCTTCCCGGTCTCGATGTCCTCGAAGGCCAGGTAGAGCGTCATCAGCTTGACGAGGCTGGCGGGGGCGCGCTCCTCCTCGGGATTCTTGGCGAAGAGAATCTTCCCCTCGGGATCCAGCAAGAGGACCGACTCCGCCGAGAGCAGGAGCGGGCGTCCGTCAGCAACGGGCCGCCCCTGGGCGGTGGCGATGAAGGGTGCCACGGCGGCGGCGAGCATCGCCAGGATGGCGAGTATACGGCCTGGATGCACTGAGGACGATTCTAGCCAGCCCGCGACGGGGCCACCAAGGAAAAACCGGTCAGCGGACTGCCTGCTTCATCTCTTTCGACGGCTTGAAGCGCGGGATGCGCCCGGCAACCGTCACCGCCTGGCCGGTGCGTGGATTCTTGACCGTCCGCGGCTTGCGGCGCGCCACGGAAAACGTTCCGAAGCCGACGAGGGTGACCGGGTCGCCCCGCTTCAGCGACGCGCGAATGCCCGCGAGCGCGGCGCGCAGCGCGCGCTCGGAGCCCGCCTTGGGCCACCCCGAGGCGTCGGACATGCGCTTGACGATCTCGGCCTTGGTCATCCCGGGGCTACATCCCGAACGCGCCCCGCGCCTGGTCCATCACGGTCTCGTCGATGGTCGAGTAGCCGTGCTCGGCCGCGAAGCGCTCGATGGCGCGCCGGGCCATCGGCCGGATGAACGAGGGCACCCGCTCGACCCGCGCCTCGGCCTCGGACGTCCAGACGACGCCCGCCGCCGCCGCGGGCGCTCCCTCGTTGACCATCGCGGCGAAGGGACACGCGGGCGCCTCGGCGCCCGCGCCGGCAACCTGGCCTTCGAAGGCGTCGGCCCGCGGCCCGGCCATCATCGTGCGCACGTGCTCGAACGGCGCGGCCTTCTCCGTCGCGCCACCGCCGATCTTCACGCCGAGACTCCGCACCATCTGGGTCTCGAACGGATTGGTCAGCATGGCCACGCGGAACCCACACTCCGGGCAGCGGAAGGTGACGGTCAGCGAGCCCTCGTCAGGGCCCTCGCTCGAGTGCAGCTTCATCGGCTCGTCGCAGTCGAGGCACAGAAATTTCATGCGTCGGCATTCTATCACCGCGGCGCGGGGGGCGCTCGCTCGGGAGGGGGGAGTTGTGCTAGCGTGAGCAGTCGGCGCCGGTGTAGCTCAGTGGCAGAGCAGCTGATTCGTAATCAGCAGGTCGCGGGTTCAAGTCCCGCCGCCGGCTCCAGTACCTAGGCGACACTGACGGGGTCTTGGTTCCACTCTTTGGATCACCGCGGTGTCGATGCGACGGATCCCCGTTCCGCGCGTCGCCGCTCGCGCGACTCCTTTGTCTTCACCTCGTCCACCGCGGTGCCGTCCGGCGTCAAGACGACGCCGCACGCCATGATCGCCTGCGCCGCCGAGACCTTGCCGTCCAGCACGTCGGCCAGCACCGCCGCGGGGTCGCGTTCCAGTGGATCGCCGTAGC
>QHSM01000084.1 GCA_003221595.1 Candidatus Rokuibacteriota bacterium
TCATCGCCTCCGCCGGCGACGCCATCATCTCCGTCTCGCCGGAGGATCGCATCGAGGGCTGGAACCCCGCGGCCGAGCGCGTCTTCGGCCTCGCGGCGGCGGAGGCGATCGGCCGGCCGATCACCGACCTGCTCCCGCGCGGCGACTACACCGACGCCCGGCGGCGGCTCGGCGAGGGCACGCCGATGCACGGCTTCGAGACGACGGCCACCGCGGGGCAGCCGCGGCCGATGGAGCTGGCCGTGACGCTCTCGGCGCTGCACGGGCGCCACGGCGGACTCGAGGGGCTCATCGCGATCGTCCGGGACATCACCGCGCAGCGCGAGGTCGAGAAGCAGCTACGCCAGTCCGAGAAGCTGACCGCCCTCGGGCAGCTGGCCGGCGGCATCGCGCACGACTTCAACAACCTCCTCCAGGCGATCCTCGGGTACGCCCAGCTCATGAAGCAGAATCCGCGGGACATCGACTTCGTGAGCCGGTCGCTGAACATCGTGGAGGCGGCGGCGGTGGACGGCTCCGAGACGGTACGGCGCATCCAGCAGTTCGCGCGCCTGCGGCCCGACGAGCAGTTCGTCGGCGTCGACGTGAACCAGATCGTCCACGACGCCGTCGCGATCGTCCGCCCGCGCTGGGAAGAGAGGATCGCGCGCGACAACCGGCCGCTCGATCTCCGGCTCGATCTCGGCACCATCGAGACCATCAACGGCCGGCCGGCCGCGCTGGCCGAGCTGATGACGAATCTGATTCTCAACGCGCTCGACGCGATGCCCGACGGCGGCACTCTGACGGTCTCGACCCGCAGCGACCCGGGACGGCACATCACCTTGACGGTGACCGACACCGGCGTCGGCATGGCGGAGACGGTGCGCCGGCGGATCTTCGAGCCGTTCTTCTCGACGAAGGGCGAAGGCGGATCGGGACTCGGCCTGTCGATGGTCTATTCGATCGTGCGGCGGCACGGCGGCGACATCCGCGTCGAGAGCGAGCCGGCGCGCGGGGCGACCTTCACGCTGACCTTCCCGGTCGCGAGCGAGCCCGTCGGGGCCGAGCCGGAGGCGGCGCTGCCGCGGGCGCGCCGGCCCGCGCGTGTGCTGCTGGTGGACGACGATCCGAAGGTGCTCGGGACCCTCACGGAGATACTCCGGAGCGTCGGCCACACGGTGACCGCCGCGGCGAGCGGGGCGACGGCCTTCGCAGCTTACGGGCCGGGGCGCTTCGACGTGGTGTTGACCAATCTCGGCATGGCCGGGATGAACGGCTGGGAGTTCGCCGAGCGCCTGCGCCGGGTCGATGCGAACATCACGATCCTGTTCATCACGGGCTGGGGGTTACGCGACGAGGAGCACGGTCGGCTCAAGATGCTCCGGATCCGCAAGTGTCTCTTCAAGCCCGTCCGCCCCGCCGAGCTCGACGCCGCGATCCAGGACGCGCTCGCCGCCGTCTGAGCGGCGCCCTCGCGACCACCTGATCAGGCGACGCGCGGTGAAGCCGCTATTCCTCCGTACAAGTTTCAAGGCGTAACGTTCTGCGTCTGGCCGGAGCTCAGCTTCAGGTCTGTGGTCGGGAACTCACGGTCCTTCCAGAGCTCCAGACCTCCGTGGAGCGGGCGCACACGAGTGATGCCCTGTCGCTTCAACTGCAGCGCCACCCGGGCGCTCGTCGCCTCGTTCGGTCAGGAGCAGTACAGGATGATCTCGCGATCGCGCGGCAGATCGTGTCGGCGTCGCTCGATGTCCTCTGCGGCAATCCACATCGCGCCCGGAATCGCATAGGGTGCGGCATTCACGTCCAGGACCGAGCGTGTGTCGACGATGACAAAGGTGTCATCCCCCTTGTCGAGCCGCCCCTTGAGCTCGTCCGGCGTGATCCGCGCGATTCTGAGGCCGCGGAGAAACCGGCGCCGCTGGACGAATTTGATGAGGATGTAAGCCCCAAACGCGGCCCCGATGACGACGGCAGTCCAGTTGCCGAGACGGGCGGCACGTGAGGCCACAAGCTCGAGCGCGTCGCTGAAAACGTAACCGAGGCCCATCCACGTTCCAGCCCACAAAATCAAGGCCGCGATGTCGAGCGCGATGAACTGAAGCCGGCCGATCCCCACCATACCCGCCAGCGGTGGAGCGACCGTGCTGAGGCCCGGCAAGAATTTCGCGATCACCAGGGTCTTGCGGCCCTGCTTGACGAACAGATCTTCGGTTCGTCGGACGCACGAATCCGGCTCGAGCGAGATGCGACAGAGGTGGCGGAGCACGTGATTGCCGCGTCGCCGTCCGAGCTCGTACCAGAAGAGATCCGGCGGAAGGGACGCGGCGAGCGCAGCGCCGAACGCCAGCGTGAGACTCATACGCCCCGAGCCAGCGAGCGCCCCCACGCCCAGCAGCACGGGCACGGCCGGCACCGGAAGCCCGATCTGCTCGGCCAGCACGAACGCGAACAACAGAACGTAGCCGTACTGCACCAGGCTCTGGAGAGTGTCGCTCATCTGGCCGCGCGACCTCGGTAATCGATCATCGGACTGTCGGCACGGTGCCGCCGTCTATGACGTATTCGGCGCCGGTGATGGAGGCGGCGCGCGGCGAGGCGAGGAAGGCGACGAGATCCGCAACTTCCCGCGGCTGGGCCGGCCGTCCAATCGGGATGCCGCCCAGCGACTGCATCAGCGCTCTGCGGGCGCCGTCGTAATCAGTGCCCTGATTGGCCGCCAGCTCGTTGACCAGGCCCACAGCGGCTTCGGTCTCAACCCAGCCCGGGGCAACGCGAACCACGCGAATGCCTTTCGGGCTCACCTCCTTGGACAACCCCTTGCTGTAGTTCGCGAGCGCGGCCTTGGCGGCTGCATAGGCGATCGTGGCTTCAGGCAGCGGCATCGCCCCCTGGATCGAGGTGACATGAATGATCACGCCGGTACCCTGAGCGATCATCGCCGGCAAGAGCGCGCGATCCAGCCGAACCGCCGGGAACAGATTGAGATCGAGGGCGCGCTGCCACTCGTCGTCGTCGAGGACGGCGAACCCGCCAGCAGGTGCTGACGAGCCCCCGACCACATGGACGATGATGTCAATGCCGCCGAGGCGCTTGCGAACCGCAGCGGCCAATGCCGCGCAGCCCTCGGCGGTCGTGATGTCCGCCGCGACGAACAGGCTCGGGTCGGCGAGATCACGCGGCTGACTGCGAGCTGTCGTGAGGAGCGTCGCACCGCCCTCGCGGAGCCGCTCTGCCACTGCCTGCCCGATACCTTTGGTGCCGCCCGTCACGAGACAACGCTTGCCGGCGAACTCGTGTGGATCGATGCTGGGTTCGCGCGTAGACATCTCCTTCTCCGCCGGTGCGCTACGACTTCAGAAATGCGAGCAAGTCCGCGTTGACCTGGTCCTTGTGCGTGCTGCAAAGACCGTGTGGAGCTCCGGGGTAGACCTTCAGGCGCGCATTCGGCGCAATCTTGACCGCGGCGTGCGCCGAGGCGCCGATCGGTACGATCTGGTCGTCGTCGCCGTGGATGAACAGCGACGGCACCGTCAGCTTTCGGAGATCGTCGGTCTGATCCGTCTCGGAGAACACCTTGACGCAGTCGAAGACGTTCTTGAAGCCGGCCTGCATCCCCTGGAGCCAGAAGGAGTCTCGCAGACCCTGCGAGACCTTCGCGCTCGGTCGATTACCGCCGTAGAACAGCCCGCTGAGGTCCTTGAAGAATTGAGAGCGATCGGCGAGGACACTCGCTCGGATGCCGTCGAAGACCTCGATGGGCAATCCTCCGGGGTTCGCAGGGGTACGGAGCATCAGGGGAGGAATCGCCGAGATGAGGACCGCCTTCGCGACACGGCTGGTCCCGTGCCGGGCGATATAGCGGGCGACTTCTCCGCCGCCCGTGGAATGGCCCACGTGGACGGCGTCGTGGAGATCGAGCGCCGAGA
>QHSM01000085.1 GCA_003221595.1 Candidatus Rokuibacteriota bacterium
CTCGGGTTGAAGATGTGCCAGGAGGCGCTCGAGGGGCCACACAGGAGCACGAAATTGCCGGTGGCGGGATCCGCGTGCACGATGCCCCCCCGGTTTTCGCCGGCGTCGCACGGCGTCGTGGGCGCGTTGGTGATCGTATCCGAGGTCCCGCTGAAGAGCGTGCGCGCGGTGGTTCCGCTCCCGAAGAGCACCGCCTTGTACGTGGGGCTGTAGTCCGAGAAGGAGTAGGTGCTGAACCCCGTGAGCAGCGACGGGGTGATGCGCGCCCAGTTGTTGGTGGCGACGTCATAGCGAATCAGCGCGCCGCTCGAGCCCGACTCCAGGCCCGCGATCACGAGCTGTCCGCTCGCGCCCCGGTCGGGATTGAACGAGAAGCCGGCGAATCCGTCGGGGTACGCCATGACGGCGCCCGGCGGCGATCCCATGCTCGTCCAGGTCTGCGTGTCGAAGTTGTAGCGCCACACGTTGAGGGTCCCGATCCGGCCTCGATACATCGTGCGGCCACCGGGGTTGCACGCCTGGTAGTTCCAGCCGTGCGAGACGGTGCCGTCGGCCGAGCCGCCGAACGGCGGGTTCGCCATCCGGATCCACGTGTTCGTGGCCGCGTCGTAGACGACGTGCCGCATGGGGGTCGTGCCGCTCGTATGGTCCTGTCCGGTGAAGTGCGCCCGCTGCAGGACCGTGTCCCAGCAGCCCCGGGACGCGTCCGAGGTGATGTTGTTGCTGCTGAAGCCGGGCTCGAGCAGTGTCGTGCCGCTGATCCCGTTCGTGTTGAGGACGGCCCAGGAATCGGGCGCCATCGCATCGGCGGTGGACGCGAGGAGGGATGCCGTCTGGGCCGACACGATCGGCGGCCGCCCCGATGTCGTCCAGACCGGCACGAGCACGAGAATGATGACTAGCGTGGCGAGCGCCCCGAGCGGGGCAACCCAGGACGCAGCTGGTCGTGATGGACGCCTCATGCCGTTCATGCCTCCGGCGCACCTTGTGGGAGCCTTGCGCCAGGATCCAGGGTGCAACTCCGGTGCCCGAAAACCGCTCTCGCTAAGGTCTTGAGTTTCATGTCCGAATGGCCGTGGCCGAGGATACAACTGTCAAGCCACTTACAGGGGTCCGTCACGTTGGCACTCAACACGACAGAGCCATCGAGAGCTCCTGGCGTCGCGTACACTACCGTCGAGGGGTCGACGATCCCGGTCCGAGGTCGTGCAGAATCACCGATGAGAAACCGAGCAAGAAGCAAGGCGGTCTGTCCGGCCATGACCGCACGCGCGCTTCGCTGAGGAGGTGAGAGGCACACTTGTGTGGGATCGCGGGCGTGTTGCATCGCAGCGGCGACAAGCTGGATCCGGATGTCCTGGTGCGCATGACTCGCTCCCTCGTTCACCGAGGTCCGGACGGCGAAGGATATTTTCTGAACGGCCCCCGGCCGGGCAGCTGGCTGGAGGCCGGCGATGCCGTGTCGGTACGCGCCTGCATCGAAGGCGGCCGCGGCGACGTGGGGCTCGGCCACCGGAGGCTCTCGATCATCGATCTCTCGACCGGCCAGCAGCCGCTCGCGAACGAGGACGGGACGGTCTGGGTCACCTTCAACGGTGAGATCTACAACTTCCACTCCCTGGTCGCCGAGCTGGAGGCGAAGGGTCACCGCTTTCGGACCCGTTCGGACACCGAGGTGATCGTGCATGCCTGGGAGGAGTGGGGACAGGAAGCGGTGAAGCGCTTCCGGGGCATGTTCGCCTTCGCCCTGTGGGACGAGCGACAGCAGAAGCTATGGATCGCCCGGGATCGGGTGGGGAAGAAGCCCCTCTACTATCTCCTCGACGAGGACCGCCTCGTCTTCGCGTCGGAGATCAAGGCGATTCTCGAGATGCCCGGCGTCTCCCGCGACCTCGACCTCGAGGCCCTGTCGGACTACCTCTCGCTGCTCTACATCCCGTCCCCGAAGACCATCTTTCGGTCGATCCGGAAGCTTCCGGCCGCTCACCAGCTGGTGGTGAGCCGCGATCGAACCGAGCTGAGCGCGTACTGGGACCTGCCCTTCATGGAGACGCACACCGCGTCGGCCGAGCGGATGATCGAGGAGCTGCTCGGCCGGCTCGAGGAGGCCACGAAGCTCCGGATGATCAGCGACGTGCCGCTGGGCGCCTTCCTGTCGGGCGGCGTCGACTCCTCGGCCGTCGTGGCGATGATGGCGCGGGCGTCCGCGCAACCGGTGCGGACCAACTCGATCTCGTTCAGCGTGCGGAAGTACGACGAGATCGAGTATGCCCGGCAGGTTGCCAAGCTCTACGGTACCGACCATCACGAGTTCCACGTCACGCCCGAGGCCGTCCGGGCCATCGAGAAGCTGGCGTGGCACTACGACGAGCCCTTCGCCGACTCCTCGGCCGTGCCGACCTACTACGTCTCGCAGACCGCCCGCCAGCGGGTCACCGTGGCCCTCTCGGGCGACGGCGGCGACGAGAACTTCGCCGGGTACCGCCGCTATGCCTTCGACCTGCGCGAGAACTTCGTCCGCGGCCTGGTGCCGGCGTTCCTGCGGCGGCCGGTGTTCCGGGCGCTCGGCAGGCTCTACCCGAAGGCCGACTATCTGCCGCAGGTCTTCCGCGGCAAGGCCTTTCTCTCGAACCTGGCCCGCGATCCGGTGGATGCGTATTTCTTCTCGGTGAGCGCGTTCGACGACAACGAGAAGCAGCGGGTCCTGGGGGCCGACGTGGCGCGCCAGCTCGGCGACTACCGGACGGCCGACCTCTTCCGCGACGTGTATCAGCGCGCGCCGGCGCGGGACCATCTATCGCGGATCCAGTACCTGGACATCAAGACCTATCTCTGCGAGGACATTCTCACCAAGGTGGACCGCGCCGCCATGGCCGTCTCGCTCGAGGTGCGCTGCCCGCTTCTCGATCACGTCTTCATGGAGTACGCGGCCGGAATTCCGTCGGAGCTCAAGCTCTCCGGCTCCGCGGGCAAGCGCATCTTCAAGCAGGCGCTGAAGAAACACCTTCCGGACGACATCCTCTATCGCCCGAAGATGGGCTTCGGCGTGCCCGTCCCGGAATGGCTGCGCGGGGACCTCAAAAACTATGCGCGCGAGCTCGTGCTCGAGGGCGACGCGACCCGGCGCTACCTGAGCCGCCCGAGCGTCGAGCGGCTCTGGCGCGAGCACGCAAGCGGGTTGCGCAACCGCGCGACCGAGCTGTGGGTGATCATGATGCTCAACTTGTGGCATCGCCGGTTCGTCGAAGGCTAGGAGGCACCCATGGTGGTGGACAGTGCCGTCGTCGCTCCGCCGTTTCCGCCGTTTCCCTTCTCGCCGAGCCCCGTTCCGACCGCGACGACCTCGTTCGATTTCGAGCAATGGAAGCGCGACCCCTCGGGTCCGATCATCCTGAAGGGGGCGCTCGACGACTGGCCGCTGTCTCAGAGCTTGAAGCGGTGCCGTACCGACGACGCCCGTCTCGACTACCTCAGCTCGGCGTTCGGCGACAACGTGGTCGGCTACACGCGGGTTCCCGCCAGCGATCCCTTCATGGGCTACGACGACAACGGCAAGCAGAACTTCCGATACGCGCCCGCGAGCTGCACGGTACGCGAGTTCTGCGCGCTGATGCGAGCCGCGCTACAGGGGGGAGCCTCGGAAGCCCTCTACGCGCGCGGCGGCGCGAACTCGGTCAGAACCTGGAAGGAGTTCTCCCGCGCCATTCGACCGCTGGAAATCCTGCGCGGGATGAAAGCGAACAGCGAGGGCATCTGGCTCGGCTCCGGACGCCATATCACCAATCTCCATCAGGACGCCCACTTCAACTTCCTCGCGATGGTCGCGGGAATCAAGCGCGTCCTGCTGTACCCGCTCGAGGCGATCGCCGATCTCTATCCCACGCCCTTCTACGGCGGCATCGCCGGCACGACCTCGAGCTTCGTCCGGCCGCGCACGCCGGATCTCCAGAAGTTCCCCCGGTTCAGCGCCGCCGCCCGGCATGCGCGGGTGGCCATCATCGAAGAGGGCGACCTGCTGTGCCTGCCGCCGTGCTGGTGGCATTACGTCGAAGCCGCGCCCGGGGTGAACTTGATGATCAACACGTTCGCCTGGGCCCTGCCGCCGACGAAGGAGCGGCAGTTCGAAGTCGAGATGCGCAAATCGATCAGAACGGCCGCCGGTCTCTCGAAGGAAGAGCTGTCGAGCGTCAGAGACCAGGTGTATCAGCGATCCAACGGCCAGCCACCCGCGGCCTGGTCAGGCCCCGCGCGTGAGCTCGCGCGGAGGCTATCGCGGTTCCTCCGCCCGGAGATTCCGGGCTACTGGCAGCAGATCGCCAGGTGCTATTACGACCA
>QHSM01000086.1 GCA_003221595.1 Candidatus Rokuibacteriota bacterium
GCTCGATCAGCTGCCGGCCGACCCGGCGGGGCGCATCAAGCAGCTCCAGGACTACAACTTCACCGATCCCGAGGCGGAACGCCTCTTCCAGGAGCTGATGAAGTCGCTCCAGCAGCAGATGATGCAGCCGTTCATGCAGGGCATGAAGCAATCGCTCCAGAACATGAGCCCCGACGACCTCCGGCGCATGCGCGAGATGATGCGCGACCTCAACCAGATGCTGCGGCAGCGCGCCGAGGGCGACGAGCCCGACTTCGACGCGTTCAAGCAGAAGTGGGGCCAGAATTTCCCCGGGGTCGAGAGCCTCGACGAGCTGCTCGAGCAGCTCGGCCGCCAGGCCGGGCAGCTGCAGTCGCTCCTCGACAGCATGTCGCCCGGGCAGCGCCGCCAGCTGCAGGAGATGATGTCGAGCCTGTTCATGAAGGACGAGCGGCTCGAGGCCGAGATGGCCCAGCTCGCCATGCACCTCGACCAGCTCGGCCTCACCGAGGAATTCCGCCGCCGCTACGACTTCCGCGGCGACGACGATCTGACGATGCGCGAGGCGATGAAGCTGATGGACGAGCTCCAGCAGATGGAGGAGCTCGAGCGCCAGCTGCGCCGCGTCCAGACGCCCGACGATCTGGAGAAGATCGATCCCATCGACGTCGAGAAGCTCCTGGGCGAAGAGTCGGCGCAGGACCTCGAGCGGCTGAAGGAGCTGGCCAGGAAGCTGGAGGAGGCCGGCTATCTCGAGCGCAAGGGCGACCGGCTCGAGCTGACCGCGCGCGCCATCCGCAAGCTCGGCGACAAGGCACTGCGCGACATCTTTGCCCACCTCAAGCGCGATCGCTTCGGCCGGCACGCGGTGGAGCGCCGGGGCGCCGGCGGCGATCCGACCGACGAGGCCAAGCGGTACGAGTTCGGCGATCCGTTCCTGCTCGATCTCAAGGGAACGCTGATGAACGCGGTCGAGCGTAACGGCGCCGGCACTCCCGTGCGGCTCTCCCCGGACGACTTCGAGGTGTTCCGCACCGAGCTGTCGACCCAGGCGTCGACGGTCGTCATGCTCGACATGAGCCGCTCGATGATCAACAACGGCTACTTCCTGCCGGCCAAGAAGGTGGCGCTGGCGCTGACCGCGCTCATTCGCGGCCAGTTCCCGCGCGACAGCCTGTACATCCTCGGCTTCTCCCTCTACGCGCGCCAGTTCAAGGCCGAGGAGCTCCCGAAGCTCGCGTGGACGGAATGGAACATCGGCACCAACATGCACCACGGCTTCCAGCTCTCGCGGCAGCTCCTGGGACGGCAGAAGGGTGGCAACAAGCAGGTGATCATGATCACCGACGGCGAGCCGACCGCCCACATGGAAGGCCTGGAGGCGGACTTCTCCTACCCGCCGACGCGGCGCACGTTCGAGGAAACGCTGAAGGAAGTCCAGCGCTGCACGCGCGAGGGCATCACCATCAACACGTTCATGCTCGAGCAGAGCCGGATGCTCACGCAGTTCATCGAGCAGCTGACCCGCATCAACAAGGGCCGCGCGTTCTTCGCCAGCCCCGACCGCCTCGGCGAGTACATCCTGGTCGACTACGTCCGCAACAAGCGCCGCGGGGTCGCGTAGCGCTCGTCCCCGGACGGCCGCGCGCCGCCACGCCTTCGCTCCACCCGGCGCCTCCGGAGGCGGCCCGCACGGCGGTAACCTCGTGGAAAGTCGGCGCTAAGCGACGGGCCCAGGGCCGCCGCGTCCCTGACGACACAGAACTTTGGTGACCGAGTTCACGAGCGTCGAAACGGCGCCGGACAAGAGCTATTCGATGATCCGCGGGGTGACGATCACGGGCCGGGAGTTCTCGATCGAGGCGCGCTGGGGCGGGTTGACGTCGTGCCCTGACTTCCTCGAGAAGTGGAAGGCGACGCGTCGCGGCGCGGCCGAGCCGTACTACATCGCCGGCTCGCTCAAGGCCGAATCGCCCATGGTGGTCAGGATGAGCTCGTGCATGCACCGATGAAGGTGCTGACCAGCGCCATGATCACGAGCATCGAGAAGGCGTCCGTCGGCAGCAGCCCCAGATCCTTGCCGATGTTGAGGACGATGAGCTCCATCAGCCCCCGCGTGTTCATGCAGACGCCGATCGTGAGCGCGCTTCGATGCGGCTCGCCGACGAGCCGGGCGATCGCGTAGGCGCCGCCGAACTTGCTGACGAAGGCGACGGCGAGGACCAGCACGAGGGTCAGCAGGCCAGACCACCCCGGGATCGCCCCGATGTCGGTACGCAGGCCGGTGTAGGCGAAGAAGATCGGCAGGAAGAACACCCAGACGATCGGCGACACGCGGCGCTTCCACTCCTCGACGAAACGCCGGTCGTCGTGGAGAGCGACGCCGATCACGAACCCGCCGATGATCGCGAAGACCCCGAGGTTGCTGGTGATCGCGGCCGAGACGAAGAGCAGGATCACGACGTAGGGCACGACGGTCAGCCGCATCCCGCCGTACCGCGCGAGATGGTCCGCGACCGCGCGACGAAGCGGCGCGCGGAGGACGAAGAAGACGAGCGCCAGGTACACGACCAGGCCGGCAATCCGCGGGACGACCCAGCCCCAGCTGAACGCGCCCTTCACGAGTAACGAGATCGTACCGAGGATGATCCACCCGGAGACGTCGTCGATCGCCGCGGCGCCGATCGTGAGCGCCGCCGTCCGCGTGTGCGCCAGGCCGAGCTCCATGAAGATGCGGCCCAGGACTGGAATCGCGGTGATCGACATGGCCACGGCGAAGAAGAGCTGGAAGCCGAACAGCGGGACGGGCTCGGACAGCCGCGCGTGGAACCACGGCGCCGAGAGATAGCCCATCCCGAAGGGGACGGCGAGTCCGACCAGGCTGATGAGAACGATCGAGCGGTGATGGCCGCCCAGGTGCCGCTGGAACTCGAACTCGAGGCCGATCTGGAACATCAGGAAGATCAGACCGATCTGCGCCAGGCCCGCGAAGATCGCTCCGGTGGAGAGGGGAAACAATTCGTGCATGAAGCTCGGGAAGAGCGCGCCGAGGAGACTCGGCCCCAGCAGCAGGCCCGCGAGGATCTCGCCCGACACGTCGGTCTGGCCGAGCCGACGCACGACCGCGGTCACGACCCGCGTCGCCAGGAGGATCGCGATGAGCTGATAGAGCAGGCGGAGGGTGATCTCCTCCGCCCCGCTCCCGACCGCCGATTCCGAGCCGGCCGCGGCGCCCACGACCTGCGCGCTGGCCGCCGCGACGACCACTACCGCTCGGGCGTCACGCGCTCAGCTGAGGTTGTAGAGCCGCGCGCAGTTGTCCCAGAGGATCTTCCGCTTGCTCGCCTCCGAGAGCGGGAGCTTGAGGAAGATGTTGGTCGCCTCCGGAAAGTGCGAGTCGGAGTGCGGGTAGTCGGTCGAGAAGACGAGCGTGTCGTCGCCCAGGCGCTGGACGACCCACTCGACCTGATCCTCGTCGGGATCGACGCTGATGAAGCACTGGCGCTTGAAGTACTCGCTCGGCGGCGCCTGCAGCTTCGTCGTCTCGCCGCTCTTCGCCATCTCCCAGTACTCGTCGAGCCGCCAGAGGAGCCACGGCAGCCAGCTGCAGTTACCCTCGAGGAACGCGACGCGCAGGCGCGGGAAGCGCTCGAGGACGCCGCCGGCGGTCATCGAGGCGACCGCGGCCATCAGCTCGACCGGGTTGTTCAGCCCGCCCGCGATGGTCGTGCTGGGCGCCGTGAGGAAGCGGTTCACGAAGTGCGTGTCCGAGTAGTTGTTGGGCGCGGGATGGAAGCAGATCGGGACATTCAGGCGCTCGGCTTCCGCCCACAGGGGATCCATCGCCGGATCGTGCAGGTTCACGCCGTTCACCGGATTGGGCATCATCTGCGCCGCGACGAACCCGAGCTCTCCGACGGCCCGCCGCAGCTCGCCCGCGGCGAGCGTCGCGTCGTGGAGCGTCAGGAGCGCGGCCACCTGCATCCGCGCCGGGTTCGGCTTGCGAAAGTCCACCGCCCAGTCGTTCCACGCCCGGCACAGCGCGACCGCGAACGCGGGGTCGAAGGCGTCCACGCACACCACCGGGAGCGTGCGAAAGAGCACGCCGACGTCGAGGCCCTCGGCGTCCATCGCGCGTAGCTGCGACGCCGAGTCGAAGCGCGCCGCGGCGTAGTCCTTCAGCACGGTGGCGGCGCGCTTCTCGGCGTCGACCCGCCCCCGGCCGAGCGGCCGCGGGAACGTGAACTCGCCGACCGTCCACTGGCTGGTGTAGGCGCCGCGGCTGGCGGTGGGCCGGGGTGTCTGCGCGCGGAAGGCCGGATCGAGATAGCGGTCGTAGAGGTCGGACGGCTCGATCACGTGCAGGTCGCTGTCGAGCACCCGAAATCCGGCTCTGCTCATTTCTGGCTCCTTGCCGAATGGTCGGCGATGACCTGGGCCACGCACGCGGTCACCCGGACGCCGGTCGGAAGATGCAGGAACTCGTTGGGGCCGTGAGCGTTCGAGCCGGGACCCATCGTGCCCGTGATCATGAACTGGGCCTGCGGGAATCGCTCGCCCAGCATGCTCATGAACGGGATCGACCCGCCGAGGCCCGCGAACATCGCCGGCTTCCCGAAGTAGGTCGCCGACGCGCGCTGGATCGACTCGAGCAGCTTCGGGTCCGTGGCCGGCGCGTTCCAGCCGTTGCCCGCGTCACCGTACGTGTTCATCGTGACGCGGGCGCCGTACGGCGGATCGGCCTCGACGATCTCCTTGAGCCGCCGCACCGCGCGGCCGGCTTCGCACGTCGGCGGCAGGCGCAGCGAGATCTTGAGCGTGGTCTGCGGGCGCAGCACGTTGCCGCCGTCCGCTGGCAGCGGCATCCCCGCCGCGCCGGTGATCGCCAGCGCCGGGCGCCACGTGTTGTTCAGGATCAGCTCGTACGGGTCGGTGCTGACGGGCTGGCCCCCCGGCGGGAACGGGAAGCGGTCGTAGATCTCGGTGCCGAGCACCCTTGCGACCTCGCGCGCCTCGGTCAGGCGCTCGGGCGGAATCTCGACGTGGAAGTCACGCGGCAGGACGGCGCCGGTGCGCGAGTCCTCGATGCGATCGAGGATCTGGCGCAGGATACGGAAGCTCGAGGGCACGATGCCGCTCGCCGCGCCGGAGTGCACGCCTTCCGTCAGGATCTCGACCGTGAGCACGCCGCCCACGACCCCGCGGAGCGAGGTGGTGCCCCAGAGCTGCTCGTAGTTGCCGCAGCCCGAGTCGAGGCACACGACCAGGCTCGGCGTGCCGAGCTTCGCCCGGAGCGCGTCGACGTAGAACGGAAGGTCCGTGCTGCCGCTCTCCTCGCACGCCTCGATGAGCACCACGCAGCGCGCGTGCCGTGCGCGCTGTTCCTGCAGCGCCTGGATCGCGGTGAGCGCCGCGAACGTGGCGTACCCGTCGTCGCCGACACCGCGGCCGTAGAGCTTGTCGCCGCGTCGCACGGGCGTCCAGGGTCCGGCGCCCTCGGCCCAGCCGACCATCTCCGGCTGCTTGTCCAGGTGGCCGTAGAGCAGCACCGTGTCGGTGCCGGTTCCGGGCGCCTCCATGAGCAGGAGCGGCGTGCGTCCCTCGAGCCGCACGACCTCGATGCGGAGCCCCTCGATGGGCCGTGAGCCCGCCCAGCCGCGCATGAGCTCGACCGCGCGATCGATGTGACCGTGCTCGCGCCACTGGGCGTCGAACATGGGCGACTTCGCGGGGATCTTGATGTAGTCGGTCAGGGTGGGAATGATGCTCGCGTCCCACGTGGTCTGGACGAAATCGCGAATCTTGCCGGAGTCGAGCGCCATCGCAGAATCCTCAGGAAGCGATGCGGAGGCCGGAGCGCATCTCCCAGATCTCCTGCAGCTCGAGCGGCGCGTTCGCGATCCGGGCGAGCTTGCCGCAGAGGCGGCAGTGGATGAACGCCGGCTCGCGGCCGACGTAGGTGCTGTCGCACTTGGGGCATCGAGTCTGCGGCCCGGTGAGTAATCGCTTGGCGGCCCGCTGCAGGGTGTGCTCGGGCGTGAGACGGATGACGGCCGCGGGGGCCGGGACCTTAGGTTTCACCCGCTTCGTCCTTGCCGGCTTCATGAGCGCAGGCCATTGTACAGCAGGCCGACTCGCCGGTCGGCCGAGAAAGGCTGCGCGGGCGGGCAGGGTCGGGAGCGTATCTTGGGCCGATGAAAGTCGGGGTGGTGCTGGACGGGCGGCGCTCGGCGTCGGAG
>QHSM01000087.1 GCA_003221595.1 Candidatus Rokuibacteriota bacterium
CTTCGACGCGGCCCAGCCGTCGCTCGGCGTGGCCGCGGTGCTCTCGGCGCTCCCGGTGCTGATCCCGATCACGCTCATCCTGATGCGCGCGCTCCAGACGAGGGGGGTGCAGCTGTGAGCCTCGTCCGCACGGTCGGCGGGCGGCCGCGCGGGTCCGGCTCCCGAGTCCGGTCGGCTCTCGTCGAAGCGGCCTCGGCGGTGCTCGCCATCGCGATCCTGGTCTGGTCGCTGACGCCCGTCTACAACATGCTGCTGATCGCGCTCGATCCCGACGAAGGCGATATCGAGTTCGAGGGCATCCTCTGGCCGCCGGACCCGTCGCTCCACAGCTTCCACACCGTCCTGACCCAGGGCTACTGGCTGGTCGCGGATTTCTGGCGCCAGCTCGGCAACAGCTTTTTCATCGGTCTGATGACGATGCTCCTGACCGTCCTGATCGGGTCGCTCGCCAGCTTCGCCCTGGGCCGGACGCGTCCGAGCCGCGGCTGGCTGCTGGTCAACGCGCCGCTGCTCACGTACGCGGTCCCGGCGTCCTTCCTGGTCATCCCGTTCTCGCGGCTCATGGCGAGCTACGGCCTCGCGGACAGCCTGTGGGCGATCGTCGCGGCCAACGTGACGTTCGCCACGCCCTACGCCATCCTGATCCTCTCGCAGTACGCCAGGCTGATCCCGATCGAGCTCGACGAGGCGGCCAACGTGGACGGCGCGTCTCCCGGGCAGGTGTATCGCCGCATCTATCTGCCGCTCATGGCGCCGGCGCTGGCGGCCGTCGGGACCTTCGCGCTCTTGCTCGCGTGGAACGAGTATCTCTACCAGTACGTGCTGCTCTCCTCGACCCGCAACATGACGGTCGCCATCGCGATCGCCCAGTTCTTCAACACCGACGAGGCGCCCTGGAACTATATGATGGCGACCGCGATCATCTATTCGCTGCCGCCGATCGCGATCTTCTACGCCCTGCGCCGGTTCATGGCCGCCGGCCTGACGCGCGGCGGCGCCTTCAGGGGCTAGAGCCGTTTGACAAGCGGTGGCCGCGTCTCTATAGTTCCGCACGACACCGTTCGGCCGACCGACGACGCCCGGCGCTCGAGGAGGTAATCCCGATGAAGCGATGGGTTCCGCTGGCCTCTGTCACGCTCTTCGCCGCAGCGATGCTCGTGGTTCTCGGCTCGGTGCCCGCCGGCGCGGCCGACGTCATCAAGTTCGGGATCTCGACGCCCCTGTCGGGTCCCGCGGCACCCTGGGGCATTCCGCACAAGAACGCCACCGAGCTGGTCTTCGACGAGGTCAACAGCCAGGGGGGCCTCGAGGTCGGCGGCAAGAAGTACCGGCTCGAGGTGATCGCCTACGACCACAAGTACGTGATCGCCGAGGGCGTCGCCACCGTCAACCGGCTCATCGCCAAGGACGGCGTGAAGTACATCTCGATCCTCGGGGGCGCCGTCGCCAAGGCGAACGAGGAGCCCGTCAACGAGTCCGGCGCGCTCGGGCTGACCCTCGCGTACGCCGAGGGCCTCGTGAGCCCGAAGAATCCGCTCACCTTCCAGTGCTTCCCGGCGCCGCCCGAGACCACCACGTTCTGGAAGTGGATCAAGAGCAACCATCCGGCGATCAAGCGCGTGGCCTCGATCGCCCCCAACGATGACACCGGCTGGTGGTCGGTGAAGGTGGAGACGGCGTACATCCAGAAGCTCGGCTACGACAGCGTCGCCAAGGAGTTCTTCGAGCGCAGCATGACGGACTTCAATCCCATCCTGCTGCGGATGCTCGCCCAGAAGCCGGACGCGATCAGCGTCATGGCCTCGCCGGCCGGCAGCGTCGGCCTGATCGTCAAGCAGGCGCGTGAGCTCGGCTTCAAGGGCCGGTTCGTCGCGCTCCACCAGATCGACAGCTCGGTGGTGACGGGCATCGCCGGCCGCGAGAACACCGAGGGCATGTGGCTGCACGGGTACGTGCAGACCCCGCTCCCGGACAAGCTCAAGAGCTGGCAGCAGCGCTACACGAAGAAGTTCGGCGAGTGGAACGCGACGAGCATCGACTTCACCAACCCGGCCTTCGCCTTCGTGGCCGCCGTCCGGAAGGCCCAGAGCCTCGACCCGAAGAAGATCGGCGAGGCCATGCGCACCGTGGAGTTCGACAACCTCTGGGGCAAGGCGCACTTCGGCGGCAAGGACTACTACGGCGTCGGCCAGCAGATCATCTACCCGATGCCGTTCGCCGAGGTGCGGGACGGCATGGCGACGCTGCTCCTGCAGCTGCCGCCGCCGCACAACTGAGCGAGCGGCTACTGGGCGACCGGCCGGAACTTGTGCACGCGCCGGCCGCGGTTCTCGTCGAGGTAGACGTTGCCCTTCGAGTCCACCGCGATGCCGTGGACCTGGTTGAACTGACCGGGGAAGCTGCCCGGACGGCCGAAGCTGCCGAGGTTCTTGCCCGTCGCGCGCTCGATGATCTCGATCTGCGAGTTGTTCTGGTTGATGACGAACATGAGCCGCTGCGCCGGATCGGGTGAGAAGTCGACGGCGACCGCCGACCCGCCGCTTTGTTTCACGGCGCCGTCCTTGGGCTGGGTGACCGGCGTCCACGGCACGGGAATCGACCGCTGCAGCTTGCCCATCCTGTCGTAGAGCCGCACCTCCGAGCCCATCCGATTGCACACGTAGACCATGCCGTCGTTGGCCAAGGTCATGCAGTGAACGTTCTCCATGTCGTCGATGACCCAGTGGCGCAGGAACTTGCCCGTCCGGTCCAGCACGACGACGCGGCGGTTGGTGCCGGAGCCTTCGCCGTCCGAGACGTAGACGTCGCCGTTCGTCCGATCGACGAAGACGCTGGACGGCATGAAGAAGGTCGCCGCCGGCGTGTTCAGCGGCTTGCCCTGGGCGGTGCCGTCGGAGGAATCGAGCCTGCCCTTCACGCCGATCTGCAGCAGAAGCTTGCTGCCGTCATGGGTGTACTTCTGCACCATGCCGGAGGGCGCGCTGGCCAGCCACACGTCGCCGTTCCGCCCAGCACCCAGCGCTCGGGAAGCGGCTTCGGCCAGTTGACGTCCGCCTCGTAGCGGGGCGAGTTCTGCGCCTGCGAGGCCGGAAGAAACAGGATCGCGGCGGCGGCAATCGCCAGCGCGGCGCACGCGCCGGCTTTGAGGATCACGCCTGCTCTCATCGTTGACGTCCTCTCTGAGAGGTCAATGCTCAGGGGTGGGGCTGAGCGACTATAGCGAAACTGCGCAGAACGGCCAAATAGAAGGGAGAGCGAACGAAAGGGGGCTAGCGGCGTGGTGAAGCCGCTAACCCCCGAGACTCGACGCTACGCTCCCTGATACCGCGCGTAGATATCCTGAGCCTTCTTGTGCGCCTCGACGACCGCCTTCTCGACGTTCCAGTTCTCGACCAGCACACGGTGCATCATGCGGCCGATGACGTACGTCGCGAGCACCTCGCCGGCGGCGGGGTTCATGGTGCCGGGCGCCGGGAACTGCCGTCCGCGCTCCAGCATGCCCCGCCAGTGCTGGAACACCGGCCGCTTCCAGAACTTGGAGTCGTACATGTTCTTGAACGGCGGCCCCCAGCGGCCGTCGCCTTCCTCGATCATCACTTTCAAGTTTTCTGGGGCCATCCAGTACTCGGCGAGCCCCTTCGCGACCTCTGGATAGGGGTTGTGCTTGAAGAGCAGCCATTCCGCGGTCGTGAGCTCCTCGACGGCGCCCGCTGGCCCCGCCGGCACCGGCAGCAGTCCCGTGACGTTGTAGAGCTCCTTGTCGGATTCCGCCAGGTGGGCGTAGATGCTGGTGGGATTCAAGACGAAAATCACCTGCCGTGACTGATAGGCCTTGTTGTTGCCCGTGTTGTCCCACGAGATCGCCCCCTTCGGGATGATCTTGTGCTTGCTGAACATGTTCGCAATCAGCTGGACGGCGGCAATCGTGCCCGCGGAGTGCAGCGCCACGGTCTTGTTGTCCGCCTCCACGAGTTTGCCGCCGTAACACCAGATCATGTTCATGATGTTGTTGTCGGCATCGTTCTGCAAACCCAGACAGAGGCCAAAGCCGGTGAGCTTGGGCGGTTTTTGCAGCTTCTTGCAGACCTCGATGAATTCTTCCCACGTTTTAGGAGGATCGACCTTGGCCGCCTCGAGGAGATCCAGGCGGGTGACCAGCGGCCAGGGGCTGATGGACTGCGGCACCCCAAACGCCTTGCCTTGATGCATGACGCTCGGCAGGGAGACCGGAAAGAGTCCCCCCTGCTGTTTTTGCATCTTGTTGACGAGGTCGGTCACCTCCAAGAGGTGACCTTGCGAGCGGTAGAGCTGCACGTATCCGCCACCCAACCGCGTGATATCGGGCGGGTTCCCGGCTTCGAGCGCCGCCACCAGCTTGGGAACGAGCTGGGGACCACCGATGATCTGATAATCGATCTCGCTTTCCTTGATCCCCGCCTG
>QHSM01000088.1 GCA_003221595.1 Candidatus Rokuibacteriota bacterium
AAGCGATCAGCGCGGTCCGGAGGGCGTCGAGATCCGATCGGCGCGCACGCGTGTCACGAGATCGGTCATCTGCTCGAGCCGCGCCAGCGCCGCGGCGTCGATCTCGAGCGCGAGCAGGGGCGCCGTCGTGTAGCGACGCGCGAGACGGGCGCCGGTGCCGGCCAGGCGGCGCAGCACCTCGTTCTGGGCGTCGCTGACGGCGGAGGGATCGGCGGCCCGCGCGCGCAGCTCCACCAGGACGCGGGCGGAACCTCCGCTCGGCATCGCGCGGAGCTCGGGGTCGATCACCGGCCGCTCATCCATCATTATATGGGCCGTCACGCTCCCGGCACCGGCGAGGGCGACGAGGAGCGAGACGATCGGCACCGTCCATTTCACGTCGATTGTGACCCCCCGCCCAGTATCCCTCGAATTTGGTCGGGCTGGCGGGCGCGTCGTACTCTCGAATCATGGGTTGGTACTTCGCGTTCTTCATCGTGTCGGGTTTCTGCAGCCTCATCTACGAGGTCGTCTGGCTGCGACTGGCGATGGCGTCCTTCGGGGTCACCACGCCGCTCGTGTCCATCGTGCTGTCGGTGTTCATGGCGGGGCTGGCGCTGGGCAGCTTCGGTGGCGGCCGGCTGGCCCGCCGGCTGGAGACCGGCACGGGACCGGCGCTGCCCCTGCGCCTCTACGCGGGCGCCGAGCTCGTCATCGGCTTCTCGGGCCTTGTCGTTCCGGCGCAGCTCGGCTGGGGCGCGGCGCTGCTGGCCAGCGCCGGCCGCGGCGTCGACTGGAACTCCGCCGGCTACTACCTCGCCTCGGGCGGCTGGATCACGCTGACGCTGCTTCCCTATGCGGTCTGCATGGGCAGCACGTTTCCGCTGGCCATGGCCGCCATCCGCCGATCGGGCGGCGCCGCCGCGCGGCGAACGTTCAGCTACCTCTATCTGGCGAACGTCCTCGGCGCCGCCGCCGGGACTCTCGCCGCCGGGTTCGTGCTCATCGAGCTCCTGGGCTTCCGGCGCACGCTGCACGTGGCGGCCGCGCTGAATCTCCTGCTGGCGGCCTGCGCGTTCGCGGTGGCCGCCACGCGTCGGACGTCGAGCGTCGCCGCACCGGACCCGCGGCCGGCGGCGATCGCCGCGGCCGAGGCCCCGCGACAGCCGATGCTGCTCGTGTGGCTGTTCCTCACCGGCCTCGTCAGCATGGCGATGGAGCTCGTGTGGGTCCGGCAGTTCACGCCGTTCCTCGGCTCGGTGGTGTACACGTTCGCCGCGATTCTCGCGATCTATCTCGTGGCCACCTTCGTGGGATCGCAGCGCTATCGGGCGGTCGCCGCGGCCGGTCCGGTCGAGCTCGCGAGCACCACCGTCTTCGCGTGGCTGAGCGTCGGCGTGTTCGCCCTCGTGCCGCTGGCCGCCGCCGACCCGCTCGTCGAAGTGCCGGGCTGGATCCGCCTCTTCGCCGGGATCGTTCCGTTCTGCGCCGCGGTGGGATTTCTCACGCCCATGCTGATCGACCGGTGGTCGCTCGGGAATCCGGATCGAGCGGGAACGGCCTACGCCGTCAACGTGGTCGGCTGTATCCTGGGACCGCTCGTCGCGGGATTCTGGCTCCTTCCCGAGTTCGGGGAGCGCGTCTCGCTCGTCACGCTCGCCTTGCCGTTGCTGGCCGCGGGGATCCTCACGGCGGTTCGCCCCGCGCTGGTGCTGCTCGAGGGACAGGTCGATCTTCCGAAGCCGATCGTCGCCGTGTCGCTCCCGATCATCTTCGCGGGGCTGCTGGTCGTGTCGACGTCGGGCTTCGATACCCTCCATGAGGGAGAGCTCCGACGGGACCACACCGCGACCGTCATCGCCACCTGGCAGGGTCGGGAGAAGCACCTGCTCGTCAACGGCCAGGGCGTCACCACGCTGGTTCCGATCACCAAGATGATGGCGCACTTGCCGGCGGCGATCCTCGACCCTCCGCCTCGCGACGCGCTGGTCGTCTGCCTGGGCATGGGGACGACGTTCCGGTCGTTCCTTTCGTGGGACGTGCGCACCACGGCCGTCGAGCTGGTGCCGAGCGTGCCCGGCCTCCTCTCGTTCTTCCATCCCGACGCGCCCACGTTCGTCCGCTCGCCGCTGGCGCGCATCGTCGTCGACGACGGCCGCCGATTCCTCGAGCGGTCGAACCAGCAGTACGACGTGATCACCATCGACCCGCCGCCGCCGGTGGAGGCCGCCGGCTCGAGCCTCCTGTACTCGACGGAGTTCTACGCGCTCGCGCGGAAGCGGCTCCGCCCGCACGGAATCGTGGCGCAGTGGCTCCCGGAGTTCCGCGGCGCGGAGGTCGTCGTTCGCGCATCCATCGCGCGGGCGCTGGCCGAGTCGTTCCCTCACGTTCGGGTCTTCCGCTCGGTCGAGGGCTGGGGCTACCACTTCATTGCCAGCCCGAGCCCCATCGTCGTTCCGCCGGCGGACGTTCTGGCCGCCCGGATGCCGGCGCGAGCGGTCGCCGACATGCTCGAATGGGGCCCGGCCAACACGGCGCCGGCCCAGATCAATCGCATGGTGAGCCGCGAGGTGAGTCTCGAGAGCCTGGTGACCGCCGCGCCGGGCGTGCCGGTCCTCCGCGACGATCGTCCGTACAACGAGTACTACCTGGTTCGCCGGCTATTGAGCTCGCGGCGCTAGCTCCGCGCGCCCCCGACGAATAGCGCCTTGCCGGGCACGCGCCGGCACGCTAGAGTCCGGTGGCATGGACCGCGTGCGCCTCGCCATCGTCGGTTGCGGCAACATCTCGCAGCTCAACGCGCCCGGTTATCTGCGGCACCCTCGCTGCGAGGTGGTCGCCCTCTGCGACACCGAGCCCCAGCGGGCCGAGCGCCGCGCTCGGGAGTGGGGCATCACGCCGCGCGTGTACTCGGACCTCAAGCAGGTCCTGGAGGACAGCGCGGTCGACGCCGTCGAGCTCCTCACGCCCACCTGGATGCACGCGGACCAGATCGTGGCGGCGCTCGCGGCGGGCAAGCACGTCTCGTGTCAGAAGCCGCTGGCGATCACGCTGGCCGAGGCCGACCGCATCGCCGACGCCGTGGCGCGCGCCCGGACGACGTTCCGCGTTACCGAGAACTTCCTCTACTACCCGCCGATCGTGAAGGCCAAGGAGCTGCTCGACGCCGGGGTCATCGGCGAGCCGTCGCTGGTGCGGATCCACACGACGCGCGCGGTGAACATAACGGGCGGGGGCATGGAGCTCGACCCCGACGCGATGGTGTGGCGCCGCGATCGTGGCCGGAACCCGGGCGGTCCCCTCTATGACGACGGCGTGCACAAGTACGCGACGGCCGCCCTCTGGATCGGTGAGATCGGCGACATCTCGGCCATCGTGTCCCACGGCGCGGATTTCCTCGCGGAGACTCCGGCGGCCGCGATGTGGCGATTCAAAGGCCGCGACTGCCTCGGCATCATCGACTACACCGCGTCGCCGGAGATGACCATCCGCGCCCGCTACTACAAGGCGGACGAGTTCTTCGAGATCCACGGCAGTCGCGGGATCATCTGGGTGACCCGATGCACCGGCGAGATGCTCGACATGCCCGCGGTCGTGCTGCTGCGCGGCACGGAGACGGTCAGCTATCAGGTCCCGGCCGACTGGCGTCTCGGCTTCGACGGCGCCGCCGCGGACTTCGTCGACAGCCTGATCGCCGGGCGCCAGCCGGCCCAGGACGTCAGTACCGCGAAGCACATTCTCAGCGTCCCGCTGGCGATCTATGAAGCCGCGCGCATCGGGCGCCCGGTCGCGCCGGCGCCGCTCGGATAGGCGTTCTTCACGGAGGAGAGCATGGCGACAGTTCGACCAGGGCCTGGAAATCGCCCGCCCGGCTGGCAGCAGGCCCACGCAAAGCGCTACATCGAGACCGGCGGGCGCGACGGCCATATCTGGGAAGGCGTCACGACCCTGCTGCTGACGACGAAGGGCCGGCGATCAGGTCAGCCGCGCACGACGCCCTTGATCTACGGACGAGCCGGCGAGCGCTACCTCGTGGTGGCCTCCCGCGGCGGCGCTCCGGCGCACCCGGACTGGTACCAGAACCTGGTCGCCGAGCCCGTGGTGCAGGTGCAGGTCATGGCGGAGCGCTTCAGCGCGCGTGCCCGCACCGCGACGGCGGCGGAGAGGCCGGCGCTTTGGAAGACGATGGCGGCGATCTGGCCGCCGTACGACGAGTATCAGA
>QHSM01000285.1 GCA_003221595.1 Candidatus Rokuibacteriota bacterium
CGCGACGCAGGGCGACGCGCTCGGCCACCTGACGCGACTGCAGCGCCTGACCGCCGCCGATGCCCTCATGCTGGACGAGACCGCCGTCGTCACGCTCGAGCTCCTGGAGTCCAGCGGCGGGAGCGTCCGTGACTCGCTCTTCGGCGTCCTCGACGAGACCGTCACGCCGATGGGCGCCCGGCTCCTGCGCCAGTGGCTCCTGCGGCCGCTCCTCGATCCGGTCGCGATCGCCGCGCGGCAGACCGCCGTCGGCGCGATGGTCGAGGCGCCGGCCGAGCGGGCGCGCCTGCGCGCCCTGCTCCGGGGAATCGGCGACCTCGAGCGCCTCACCAGCCGCGCCACGCTCGGCCAGGCCCACGCGCGCGACCTCGTCGGACTGCGCGCGTGCCTGGCGCCGCTCGCCGAGATCCGGCGCGTCGGGTCGGCGTTCGCCGCGGCACCCTTCGGTGACGCGCTCGCCGAGCTGGCGCCGCTGGACGACCTGCGCGATCTGCTGACGGCGGCCCTCGAGGACGAGCCGCCGCTCGGGCTTCACGACGGCGGCTTGATCCGCGCGGGCTGGCACGAGGCGCTCGCCGCGATCGTGGGCGACGCCCGGGAGGCGCGGGCATGGATCGCGGGTCTCGAGGAGCGGGAGCGGGCGCGGACCGGGATCTCGAGCCTCCGCGTCCGGTTCAATCGCGTCTTCGGCTACGGGATCGAGGTGACCCACGCCCAGGCCGCGCGCGTCCCCGCCGAATACGTGCGGCGCCAGACGCTGACCGGTGCCGAGCGTTACGTGACGCCGGAGCTCAAGGAGTACGAGGCGAAGGCGCTCGGCGCCGACGAGCGGCGTCGCCGGCTCGAGTACGAGCTGTTCGAGGAGGTGCGCCGGACCGTCGCGGCCCGGGCGGCCGAGCTCCTGACGACCGCCCGCGCGCTCGCCCGGCTCGACGTCTTCGCGTCGCTGGCCGAGGTCGCGCACACCCGCGGCCACGTGCGGCCCGTCGTCGATCGAGACGAGGCGCTCACGATCGTCGAGGGGCGGCATCCCGTGCTCGAGGCCCGCCTCGGGAGCCCGGTGACGCCGAACGACCTGGCCCTCGATCGCGACGCGCGAATCGTCATCCTCACCGGCCCGAACATGGCCGGCAAGTCCGTCTATCTCCGCCAGACCGCTCACATCACGATCATGGCGCAGCTCGGCGCCTTCGTCCCCGCACGCGAGGCGCGGATCGGCGTCGTCGATCGCGTGTTCACGCGCGTCGGCGCCCAGGACAACCTGGCGCGCGGCCAGAGTACCTTCCTGGTGGAGATGATCGAGACGGCGATCATCCTGAACAACGTCACGCCGCGGAGCCTGGTGCTGCTCGACGAGGTGGGGCGGGGGACGTCGACGTTCGACGGGCTGGCCATCGCCTGGGCCGTGGTGGAGGCGCTGCACGACCGCGGGCACGGCGCGAAAGTCCTGTTCGCGACCCACTTCCATGAGCTGACGCGGCTCGCCGGCCGGCTCGGCGGCGTGCGCAACTTCCACGTCGCCGTGCGCGAGTGGAACGACGAGATCGTCTTCCTGCACAAGGTGCAGACGGGCGGCACCGACCGGAGCTACGGTGTCCAGGTCGCACGGCTCGCGGGGCTGCCGGCTCCGGTGATCGCGCGAGCGAAGGCGCTTCTGGCCGAGCTCGAGGAGGCCGGGCAGCTCCGGACCGACGCGAGCGACGCCGTCCAGCTCGGCCTCTTCGCGCAGGCGGGACCCGATCCAATGCTGGCCGAGCTGGCGAGCCTCGATCTGGCGCACCTGACGCCGCTCGAGGCGCTGAACATGCTGGCAAAGTGGCAGCAACGCCTCGGGGGCCGCTGATCCGCATTCGAAGGCTTCCGGACCATCTCGTCAACAAGATCGCTGCCGGCGAGGTCGTCGAGCGTCCAGCCTCCGCCGTCAAGGAGCTGGTCGAGAACGCGCTCGACGCCGGCGCTACGACCGTCACCGTCGATCTGCGCGACGGCGGAGCCGCGCTGATTCGCGTCACCGACGACGGGATCGGCATGACGGGGGAGGAGCTGCCGCTGGCGCTCGAGCGCCACGCGACCTCCAAGCTCGAGCACGACGAGGACCTGGACGCGATCGCGACGCTCGGCTTTCGCGGCGAGGCGCTGGCGGCGATCTCCGCCGTCTCCCGCTTCACGCTGACGAGCTGCCCGCGCGGGAGTGCCGCCGGTCTGCGGCTGGCCGGTGAGGGCGGCACCGTCAAGCAGCGGCTGGAGGTTCCGGCCGATGGCGGCACGAGCGTCGAGGTGCGCGACCTGTTCTTCAACACGCCCGCGCGGCTCAAGTTTCTCAAGTCGTCCGCGACGGAGCTGGCCGCGAGCCTGCGCGCCCTCACCCAGCTCGCCCTGGCGCATCCGCACGTTCACCTGCGCGTGGCGAACAACGCCCGGCCCGTTCTGACGGCGCCGGCGGCGAGCGACCTCCGCCATCGTGTCGGCGCCGTGTGGGGTCACGACGTCGCCGCGCGGCTGCTCACCGTCGATCGCGCGGAGCACGGTGTCACCGTGCGCGGGCTGGCGAGCCCGCCCGATCTCACCCGCGGCAACCGCGAGGAGATCGTCGTGATCGTGAACGGGCGACCGGTACGGGACCCGGCGCTGCTGCAGGCGACTCTCGACGCTTATCGCCCGTTGCTGCCGCGCGATCGGTTCCCGGTGGTCCTCCTCGCGCTCACCGTGCGCGAGAGCGACGTAGACGTGAACGTCCACCCCACGAAGGCCTGGGTGCGGTTCCGCCATCCCCGGCTGATCTACGAGATGGTAGCCGCGGCGACCCAGGCCGCGCTCCGTCGCCCGGCGGTGGTGCCCGACGTGGACGTCCGCGCCGCCGGCGAGAGCCCGCTCCCCGAGCGCTCGCCGGGCGTCGTCGCCGAGCAGCCGGCGCTCTTCGGCGCTCCCGCCGCATCCGAGACGCGCCCGCTCTTCGGGCGCGTGCTCGGCCAGGTGCAGGACACGTTCGTCGTCTCGACGTTCGGGGAGGAGGTCTTCTTCCTCGACCAGCACGTGGCCCACGAACGGGTCCTGTTCGAGCGCTTCCGGCGCGAGCTTCTGGACGGGGTCCCGGCGGCCCAGGCGCTGCTCTTTCCCGAGCCGCTCGAGCTGCCGCCGGCGGCGTGCGCCCTGCTCGAGCGCTGGCGCGAGCCTCTCGAGCGTCTCGGCTTCGCCTTCGAGGGATTCGGCGGTCCGGCGATCGTCGTCCGCGCCGTCCCCGCGCTCCTCAAGGCCAGTGAGCCGAGGCGCCTCATCGAGGCCGCCGTGGACGAGTTCGCGGGCGCCGGCACCGGCGCGCCGACGCTCGACCGCGCCCTCGCGTTCGTCGCATGCCGCGCCGCCGTGAAGGCCAACACGCCTCTGGCGCGTGAGGAGCTGGAGCGGCTGGTCGTCGAGCTGTCCGCCACGGAGACCCCGTACTTCTGTCCCCACGGCCGCCCCATCGTCAGCCGAGTCTCGCTGCACGACATCCGCCGCGAGCTGAAAAGAAACTGGTAAATGAAGACCGCAAAGGCTGGCAGCTCGGGCGCCTGGGTGGGGGCTGGCGGGGGTCGAGACGACCACGCGGCACGCGTCCGCAAGCCGTATGCGGCTGGGCTCCATCCGGGCGCTGCCTCGTCCGCCGCCGCTTGGAGGGAACGGGTCCCTTCG
>QHSM01000286.1 GCA_003221595.1 Candidatus Rokuibacteriota bacterium
CTAGCTCCCTCGGTTGACCGTCGGGGGGCCTCGCGCCCCCCGGCGGATTCCTCTGCGCCTCGCCCCGGACGTTCCCGGCGGTGAGCGTCGACACCGTGTATCATCCTGTTCTCGCGGCTGTTCGAGGGGTATCCGCGGCCTCGCCCCTACAGCGGAGGGCTTCATGGCCAACGTCACACTACGGGTGAACGGCGAGACCAGAACGGTGTCGGTCGAGCCGGACACGCCACTCCTCTACGTCCTGAGAAACGACCTGGAGCTCAACGGTCCAAAGTTCGGCTGCGGCCTCGCTCAGTGCGGCGCGTGCACCGTGCTCGTGGACGGCAAGCCGACCCGCTCCTGCGTGACGCCGGTGTCGGCGGCCGCGAAGGGCCGCATCACGACCATCGAGGGCCTGGGCACCGTGGACCGGCTGCATCCGCTCCAGCGCGCCTTCATCGAGGAGCAGGCGTGTCAGTGCGGGTTCTGCGGCAACGGCATGGTCATGTCGGCCAAGGCGCTGCTCGATCGCAACCCCCGGCCGAGCGAGCGCGAGATCAAGCAGGCGCTGAACGGTCACCTCTGCCGGTGCGCCTCGCACAATCGCATCGTCCGCGCCGTGCGCCGCGCCGGCGAAGCGCTGCGGGCCGACGGTCCGGCCGGCGCGGAGACCCGGTCATGAAGGCGACGCCGGGCCCGGGCGTCTCTCGTCGCGACTTTCTCAGAGGGATGGGGCTCGTCGTCAGCTTCACGCTCGCCCCGCGTCTGGCCCTGGGACAGGATCGACCCGCCTCGCTCCCGGGCAGCCTCAACACCAACCGCATGCTCGACGCGTGGCTGCGCATCGATCCGAACGGCACGGTCACGATCTTCACCGGGAAGATCGAGCTCGGTCAGGGCATCGGCACCGCGCTGGCGCAGATCGCCGCGGACGAGCTCGACGTGCATCTCAAGCGCATCGAGATGATCCACGGCGACACCGCGCGGACGCCGGACGAGGGCCAGACCGCCGGCTCCCTGTCGGTCGAGCAGAGCGGCACCGCGCTGCGCTTCGCGTGCGCCGAGGCGCGCGACATCCTGGTCTCGACGGGGGCGGCGAAGCTCGGCGTGCCGGCTGCCGACCTGAAGGTGAGCGACGGGACCATCGCGACGCCGAGCGGCGCGAGCGTGACGTACTGGGACCTGGCGCGCGATGCGGACTTCAAGCGCCAGGCGACCGCCAGGGTGAAGCCGAAGCCGGCCGCCGACCACCGGTGGGTCGGCAAGAGTATCCCCCGGCGCGACATTCCGAAGAAGTTCACGGGCGGCGCCGCCTACGTGCAGGACGTGCGACTGCCGAGCATGCTGTTCGGCCGCGTGGTGCGCCCGCCCTCGCCCGGCGCACAGCTCCTGGCGGTGGACGAGGCGGCGGTGCGCCGCCTGTCGGGCGTCGTCGCCGTCGTGCGCGACGGAAGCTTCCTGGCCGTCGCCGCCGAGCGCGAGGAGCAGGCGATTCGCGCGCGCGAGGCGCTCGCGCGGAGCGCGCGCTGGGGCGAGACCGCGTCCCTGCCGCCGAGCGGCGAGGCGCTGTACCGGCAGCTCATGAGCTCGCCGGCCCCGGGCGAGACGGTCGCGGAGAAGACCGCGCCCGTCGCTTCGGCGACCAAGACGCTCGAGGCGCTCTATACGCGACCCTATCAGTGCCACGGCTCGATCGGGCCGTCGTGCGCCGTCGCGCAGTGGGAAGGCCAGAAGCTCACCGTCTGGACCCACAGCCAGGGCGTGTTCCCCCTGCGCGCCGATCTCGCCAAGGTGTTCGGCCTCAAGCCGCAGGACATCCGCTGCATCCACGCCGAGGGGTCCGGGTGCTACGGCCACAACGGCGCGGACGACGTGGCGCTCGACGCGGCGCTGGTGGCGCGGGCGACGGGCGGCCGGCCGGTGAAGCTCCAGTGGATGCGCGACGACGAGTTCATGTGGGAGCCGTACGGCTCCGCCATGGTGATGAAGCTCTCGGGCGGCATCGACGCCGGGGGCAACATCGTGGCCTGGTCCCACGAGCTGTGGAGCCACCCTCACAGCACCCGGCCGGGATCGTCCGCCGGCGTCAACCTGCTCGCGGCCCGGCACCTGGCCCAGCCGTTTGCGCCGGTGCTCCCGGCGGACGTCCCGCAGCCCTCCGGCGGCGCCGCGCGCAACGCGATCCCCCTGTACGACGTTCCCAACGTGAAGGTCGTCAAGCACTACATCGCCGAGACGACGCTGCGCACCTCGGCGCTGCGGACGCTCGGCGCCTACGCCAACGTCTTCGCGCTCGAGTCCTTCGTCGACGAGCTCGCGCTGGCGGCCGGCACCGATCCGGTGGAGTTCCGTCTCCGGCACATGAAGGATGCTCGGGCGCGCGCCGTGATCGAGGCGGCGGCGCAGCGGGCCGGCTGGCAGCCAGACCTCCTCGGCGATGGCACGCGCGGCCGCGGATTCGCGTTCGCCAAGTACAAGAACCTCGCCTGCTACTGCGCGATCGTTGCGAATGTCGCGGTCGATCCGAAGACCGGCCGGGTGAGCGTCAGCCGCGTCGTCGCCGCCGTCGACGCCGGCCAGATCGTCAATCCCGACGGCGTCGTCAACCAGATCGAGGGCGGCATCATCCAGTCCATGAGCTGGACGCTGATGGAATCGGTCCGCTTCGATCGGACGCGCGTGACGACGCGGTCGTGGGCCGACTACCCGATCGTGCGCTTCGCCGAGGTGCCGGAGGTCGAGGTCGTGCTGCTCAACCAGCCCGCCGAGCGGTTTCTCGGCGTGGGCGAGGGCTCGCAGGGCCCGACGGCGGCGGCCATCGCCAACGGGATCGCCAACGCCACCGGCAAGCGGCTCCGCGCGCTGCCGTTCACGCCCGAGCGGCTCAAGCAGCAGGTGTAGCGGCGGCCGTGATCGGTCAGTCTCCGCGGCGCAAGGAAGACGCGCGTCTCCTCACCGGGCGCGGTCGGTTCATCGACGACATCGTGCCGCCCGGGCTCGTCCACGTGGCCTTCGTGCGGTCGACGCACGCGCGGGCGCGCATCGTCGCGGTCGACGCCTCCGCGGCGCGAAAGCTCCCCGGGGTGACGGTCTTCACCGCCTCCGATCTTCCCGAGGTCGCCGAGCCCTTGCCCGCCGCACGCGCCGATCGCACGAACCCGTACGTCGGCCTGGACACGCCGCGCCCCCAGCATCCGCTGGCGCGCGACGAGGCGCGGTACGTCGGCGAGCCGATCGCGGCGGTCGTCGGTCCCGATCCCTACCTGACGGCCGACGCGGCCGAGCTCGTCCGCGTCGAGTACGAGCCGCTGACCGCGGTGGTCGACGCCGAGGCGGCGATGAGCGCCGAGTCGCCCGCGGTGCACGCCGGGGCGAGCAATATCTTCGGGCGCGTCGGCAAGGTGATCGGCGACGTCGACCGCGCCTTCGCCGAGGCCCCAGTGATCGTCGAGGATCACCCGGCCCACGGACGCGTATCGTCGATGGCGATCGAGACGCGCGGTCTCTGCGCGCAGTACGACGCGGCGACGCAGAGCCTGACCGTCTGGGCGCCCCACCAGGCGCCCTACCACTTGCGCGGCGCGGTCGCCGCGCGCGTCGGGCTGCCGGTCGAGAGCGTGCGCGTGATCGCGCCCGACACCGGCGGCGGCTGCGGCCCGAAGGAAGGCATCTATCCGGAGGACGTGCTCGTGCCGCTGCTCGCGGTCCGCCTCGGCCGGCCGGTGAAGTGGATCCAGACCCGCGCCGAGTTCGTCGCGTGCACGCATCAGGCGCGCGAGCAGGCGCACCACGCGCGGCTCGCCGCGGCTCGCGACGGGCGCATTCTCGGGCTCGACGTGCGCATCGTGAAGGACGTGGGCGCCTATCATTGCTTTTCGATCCACGAGCCGACGAACACGATCAATCAC
>QHSM01000287.1 GCA_003221595.1 Candidatus Rokuibacteriota bacterium
CGCCTCGCCAGCCATGGGCCTCCTCCGGCTTCTGGTCCGAGCGGCGCCATTGTACCCGGCCGTGGCCGGGCGACCGGCCCGGCCGGAATTGGCCTGGGCCGATCAGACCAATTGGCACTTGACGATCGGCCAGATCAGGCCAAAATGGCTTGGCAGGGGAACAGGGGTGAACATCCCGCTCGACCGCGACAAGCCCACGGCGCTGCCGCGCCAGATCCAGGCGCACCTGGAGCGGCTCATTCACGAGCGTCTCCTGACGCCGGGGATGAAGCTGCCGGCGACGCGGGAGCTGGCCCGACAGCTCGGCGTCAACCGGGGCACGGTGGCGCTCGCCTACGAGGAGCTGGTGGCCACCGGCTGGGCGCGCGCCCACGTGGGGCAGGGCACCTTCGTCGCCGAGCGGGCAGCGCCCGCCGGAGCGTCGCTGCCGCCGCCCGCGACGCCGCCCGTCGCGCTCGACTGGTCCGGCCTCTTCTCGCGCAGCTCCCAGATCGTCGGCGCCGACAACGAGCGCTCGCGCGCCGTCGCGCCCATCCCCTCCAGCGGGACGGTCGTGTCGTTCGCCGGCGGGATGCCGGACAGCGGCCTCTTCCCGACCGACGCGTTCCGTCGCGTGCTGAACCAGGTCATCCGCGAGGAGGGCGCCTCGCTCCTGCAGTACTACCCGGCCGGAGGCTATCCGCCGCTCCGCCAGTACCTCTCCACGTACCTGCTTCGGTTCGGCCTCGAGGCGCGGCCCGACGAGATCCTGATCGTCAACGGCTCCCAGCAGGGGTTCGACCTGATCGCCCGCACGCTGATCGATCCGGGCGACTTTGTCGCCATCGAGCAGCCGACGTACCCGCGCGCGATGCAGGTCTTCCGGTCGTTCGGCGCGCAGCTCCTGAGCGTGCCCTGGAACAGCGCCGGGCCCCGCGCGGACCTGTTCGAGCGGCTCCTGGAGCGCCACACGCCGAAGCTCTTCTATTGCCAGCCGAGCGCGCACAATCCGACCGGGCTCGCGGTGACGCCGGAGACGGCGCGGCGCCTGCTGGAGGCGGCGGCGCGCCATCAGGTGCCGATCGTCGAGGACGGGTTCGACGGCAGCCTCTACTACGGGGGCGCGCCGACGCTTCCGCTCAAGGCGGTCGACCGCGGCGGTGTCGTCATCTACATCGGCACGTTCTCGAAGATCCTGTTCCCGGGTCTGCGCCTGGGCTGGCTCGTCGGGCCCCGGCCCGTCCTCGAGCGGCTCCAGGCGGCCAAGCAGCTCGCCGACCTGCACACGAGCGCCCTCATCCAGGCGGCCGTGAATCGGTTCTGCGAGCGCAAGCTGCTCGACCGCCACGCGACGCGCGTCGCAACCGAGTACGCGCGGCGTCGCTCGCTCCTGCTGGCGGCGCTGCGGCGGCGCATGCCATCCGAGGTCACCTGGACGGAGCCGCAGGGCGGCTTCTCGCTGCTTGTCACCCTGCCGGCCGGAATGGACGCCGGCGCCCTCTTGCCCCAGGCGATCGAGCGCGGCGTCGCGTTCACGCCCGGCGCTCCGTTCTTCGTGGACGGCGGCGGCCGGCAGACCCTGCGGCTGTCGTTCTCGTCGGTAGCGGCCAGTCGGATCGAGGAGGGTGTTCGACGGCTCGCCGAAACGATAAAATCCGCGCGCAGCCGGCGCCGCGACCGCGACCGGGTGGAGCGCGCGGCGGTTCCAGTCGTATAGCGCCAAAAAGGAGGCCACACATGTCGGAGCTGAACGGACTACGGATCGCTGATCGCAAGCACATCGGTCTCGCCGAGATGCTCAAGGGCGGGGTCATCATGGACGTCACCAACCACGAGCAGGCGAAGATCGCCGAGGACGCCGGCGCCGCGGCGGTCATGGCGCTCGAGCGCGTGCCCTCCGACATCCGCAAGGACGGCGGCGTCGCCCGGATGTCACCCGTGAAGAAAATCAAGGAGATCCAGAAGGCGGTCACCATCCCGGTCATGGCGAAGGCGCGGATCGGCCACTTCGTCGAGGCGCAGATCCTGGAAGCCCTCGCGGTCGACTATATCGACGAGTCCGAGGTGCTGACGCCCGCGGACGAGCACTTCCACATCGACAAGTTCGCCTTCCGCATCCCCTTCGTCTGCGGCTGCCGCGATCTGGGCGAGGCGCTCCGGCGCATCGGCGAGGGAGCGGCCATGATCCGTACGAAGGGCGAGGCCGGCTCCGGCAACATCGTCGAGGCGGTCCGCCACATGCGCGCCGTCGTCTCCGGCATCCGGCGGCTCACGACGCTCTCGCCCGAGGAGCTGATGACCGAGGCGAAGAACCTGGGCGCCCCGTACGAGCTGCTGCGCTGGGTCGCCAAGGCGGGCAAGCTCCCGGTGCCGAACTTCTCGGCGGGCGGAATCGCGACCCCGGCCGACGCCGCCCTGATGATGCAGCTCGGCGCGGAAGCCGTCTTCGTCGGCTCCGGGATCTTCAAGTCGAGCGATCCGGCGAAGCGGGCCCGCGCCATCGTGCAGGCCACCACGCACTTCAAGGACGCGGACGTGCTGGCGCGCGTCAGCGAGGAGCTCGGCGACGCCATGGTCGGCATCGAGACCTCGAAGCTCCCGAAGGAGGAGCTGCTCCAGACGCGGGGCTGGTAGGACGCGATTGCGCATCGGAGTGCTCGCGCTCCAGGGCGACTTCGCGCTCCACGCCCGCGCGCTCGAGAAGTGCGGCGTCGAGGCGGTCGAGGTGCGCAAGCCGTCCGAGCTCGACGAGGTCGACGGGCTCATCATGCCGGGAGGTGAGTCCACGACCTTGCTCAAGCTCATCGACGCCTGGGACTTCGCGCCCGCCCTCGAGAAGTTCCACGGCCGCGGCCGGCCGATCTTCGGAACGTGCGCCGGGCTCATCATCCTGGCGCGCGAGGTCGAGAGTCCCCGGCAGTTCTCGCTCGGGCTCATCGACGTGACCGTGGAGCGCAACGCCTACGGCCGCCAGCGCGAGTCGTTCGAGGCTTCCGGGGTGGCGAAGCTCGACGGGGGCCCGATCGCGCTCGAAATGGTCTTCATCCGCGCGCCCAGGATCAGGCGGGTGGGTCCGGGCGTCCAGGTTCTGGCCGAGCACGGCGGCGAGCCCGTCATGGCCAGGGAGGGGCGCGTCCTGGTCGCGACGTTTCATCCGGAGCTCACCGACAGCACGGCGGTTCATCGGTATTTCTGCGAGCTGGTCTCCCGGTCCGCGATCGCGCCATGATCTTTCACGACTACTACTCCGACATTCCCCGGGCCGAGGTCGACCGCTTCGTGAGGTCCCAGGAGCTGGCGCGGCTCGTCACCGTCGGCGACGATTCGACGCCGCACATCGGCCTATACCCGTTCGTCTACGACGGAAATAGCGCGGATCTTCACCTGGTTAGGGCCGACGAGCAGATCAAGGACTTGAAGGCTCGGCCCCGCTGTGTGCTGGAGGTCGACGAGGTTCTCGCGGTCATCCCGTCGTACTGGGTGCATGCAGAGTACGGGGGCGCGGCGACCGCGTACCACCAGACGGTCATCCTCGAATGCGAGGCGAAGGTCGAGGAGGACCCGGCGGCCGTGGCAGCCCAGCAAGAGCGGCTGCTCGCGCGATACCAGCCCGAAGGCGGCTTCAGGGCTCTCGACCCGGGAGACCCTCTCTACCGGGGAGCGATGGCTCAGCTCGCGGCGGTGAAGCTCACGATCATTCGCTGGCGCGCGAAGTTCAAGTTGGGGCAGAATCGCCCAGCCGAGGCCCGGCGGCGCGTGATCGCCGAGCTGCGGAAGCGCGGGCGCCCGAGTGACGGGCGGGCCGCGGATGCGCTCCAGTGGACGATCGACTCGGCCGAAGACGGAGGGACGACCCGATGAAGATCACCGCGAACGGAATCTCGATCAACTACACCCTGGACGGTCCTGTCGGGGCGCCGGTCGTGACGCTCAGCCACTCGCTCGCGACGACGCTGGCCATGTGGGAACCGCAGCTGAAGGCCCTGACGACGCGCTGGCGCGTGCTCAACTACGACACGCGTGGTCACGGCGGGACCGACGCCCCCCGGGGCGCGTACTCGCTCGACCAGCTCGCCGCCGACGCTCAGGCCCTTCTTGGCGCCCTCGGGATCCAGCGCACGCACTGGGTCGGGCTCTCGATGGGCGGCATGATCGGGCAGACCCTCGCTCTCAAGGCGCCGCAGCTCTTCACGAGCCTCGTGCTCTGCGACACGTCGAGCCGCATCCCGCCCGAGGCGAAGCCCCTGTGGGACGAGCGCATCCACACGGCCGAGACGAAGGGGATGGATCCGCTCGTGGAGGGAACGCTGAGCCGGTGGTTCACCGCGCCGTTCAAGGAGCGCGGTGGTCCCGTCGTCGAGACCGTCCGCGGGATGATCAGGTCGACGCCGCCGGCCGGCTACATCGGCTGCTGCCAGGCCATCTCGGGGCTCAACCTCAGATCAAGGGGTCTGAGCTGGTCGTGCTCAAGTCCGCGGCCCATCTATCCAACATGGAGCAGCCTGAGGCCTTCACCAGGGCGCTCACGGGCTTCCTCGGCAAGGTCGGCTGACCCGGCGCGGACAGCTCGCTTGACAGGACAGGGCACCCGGCTTTAGTCTCTCTGGTCAGACCAGCTGACCACGACGAGCGCCCACAAGGCTGTAACGTGCGTTTGAGGAGGAGCGAATGGCTGCCCTGATCTGTGAGGTCGTGTATCGCGGCATCTTCCAGAAGAACCTCGCCGCGCGCATCACGCGCGGCATCGTTTTGTCGGCGCGCAAGTCGGGCCGGTGGGGCATCGCGTTCGGCCGCTACGGGGACAGCCCCCAGCGCAACGGCATCCCGGCGAAGGATTTCGCCATCGTCGCCGACACCAAGGAAGAGCTCGAGCAGAACATGGCGCGCTACGAGCCCAAGCACGTCGACGTCACGGTGGCCGTGGACGACACGCTCTCCAAGGGCGTCGAGTCCTGGGCCTGGTACGGGCTGCAGCCGATCAACCGGCTCACGGTGCCGAACGGCACCCTCCTGATGACCTCGCTCCAGAGTTTCGAGAGTCTCCTGAAGGACATTCACAAGAAGGACGCGCCCTACAAGCTGGCGCTCCTGCGCGCCAAGGCCTCGTTCTCGGGCCTCTGGGTCTACAAGGAAGACCACACGGAGGCCCGGATCCTCGGCGCCCTCGCCAAGATCGCCCCGTCCTTCCTGACGCTTGCCGGGGTGAGCGAGGCCATCCGGGAGATCGAGTGGGGCTCCGACTTGAAGGTGGAGTCCGCGAAGAAGGCGCACGACCGGCTCGAGACGCGCGAGGTCAAGATGACCGAGGGCAACGCCGAGATCCCGTACTCGTTCGAGATGCCCAAGTGGTGGGAGATGCGCGAGGGCGTCACGATCCCGGCGATCCCGGTGGGCAAGCCCAAGGAAGCGGGCAAGGGGTACGTCCCGGAGCGCAACCCGTACTTCAAGAAGTTCACCACGCGGACGATGCGCCCGGTCATCAACTTCGACACGTGCGTGAAGTGCACCCTCTGCTGGATCCAGTGCCCCGACTCCTGCTTCGACGTCATGCCCGACGGCACCTACGACGCCAACATGGAGGCGTGCTGCGGCTGCGGCGTGTGCG
>QHSM01000288.1 GCA_003221595.1 Candidatus Rokuibacteriota bacterium
TGCATGATCGGGAAGACCGCCCGCGCCATCCGGACGTAGCCGAGAATCTTCAGGCTCCAGTCGCCCGCCCACTGCTCGTCGGGGATCTTCATGAAGTCGCCGCCCCGGATGGCGCCCGCGTTGTTCACAAGAATGTCGAGGCGGCCGAAGCGCTCCCGCACCGTCGTGGCGACGCGATTGACCTCGTCGAGCCGGCTCAGATCGCCGGGGACGACGAAGACCTCGGCATTCGTCCTGGCCTTGATCTCCCCCGCAGTCTGCTCGAGCCGCGCCTTGTCGCGCGCGCAGATCGCGACCCGGACACCCTCCGCGCCGAGACCGAACGCGATGGCCCGCCCGATTCCCTGGCTTCCGCCCGTCACCAGCGCCGTCTTACCGGTCAGCTCAAGATTCACGAGATCCCCCTTCGGTTGTCGAATCTGCCGCCGGCGTCCGGGTCGGAAAGGCGGGCACCAGCCGCCAGTCGTACGGCACGAGCCGATCGAGGGATCGCGCCACGCCGGTCGTGAAGGCGCCGAGGTCGAGGCCGTCGAGGCTCCGCCCGATGAGACGCGCCCGCCCTTCCTCGAGCAGCGCCCGCGCGCCGGCGAGGTTACCGTTGGCCAGATGCTGATAGCCCACCGCCGCCTGGATGAATCCCTGCAAGGTCTCGCGATCGACTCCCTGCGCGTCGCGCCAGTAGGGCTCGAGAAGCTCGTGGACCTCGAAGTAGAGATGCGCGCCGAAGAGGGCCGCCGCCGCGTCGAGCGCGTCGGCGCGCGAGCGGATGCGCGCGGCCGGCCGGTCGGCGAGCGCCCTGGTCGCGCTCTGCGCCCGCTCCCGCGCGAGGTGCACGTAGTCGCGCTCGTCCTTCTCCAGCCAGCCCGGCGGGTCGGCGTCGGCCCGTGCCAGCTCCCGCAGCTCGCGGCGCGCCCCGGTGTCTTCCAGCGCGGCCAGGATGATCTCGGCGAGACGATTGCGGACCCGAAGTGGCGCCGTCGGGATCACGGAGCGCCCAAGACCGTCGGGGCCGCGGCCGGAAGGGGTGGCGGGGCGGACTCGGCGGCGGGCTTCGGCTGCCGCTCGACGCGCGTGCCGGCGATCAGATCGTGAAGGGCCCGCTTGTCGGCACGGAGCGCGGCCATCGCGAAGCCGAGGGCGAAGATCGCGGCGGAGGCGAAGTACGCGAGGTGGCGGAGGAATGCCGTTCCGAGTGTCGGCAGCTCGCCTTCCCCGACGACCACGCGAACGCCGACGATCACCTTGCCGATCGTCTGGCCGCCGAGGGCGTGCAGCACGGTCGTGTAGGCCCCCGCGAACACGAGCGTGAAGAAGGTCCTGAAGGCGGCGAAGCTCTCGACGTCCGGACCGACGATCTTCGCGCCGATGCGCTTGAAGGAGAGGTAGACGAGACCGATCACGGCGAAATCGATCAGCGCCGCGACCGCGCGGATCCAGAAGCCGGCGGGGCGAGTCGAAATCATGGCGCGTATAATATCGCCATGATTTCGGTGCGTGACGGCCAAAATCAGATCCTCGCCCAGATCAGCGCGCCGGCACCTCCCGAGCTCCTGGCCGTCACCCGCGCGCGCGAGCGCGTCCTCGCCGACGATCTCCGCGCGCCCTTCGACGTGCCGCCCACGGACAACTCGGCCGTCGACGGCTACGCCCTCGCGAGCGGCGACGTGCCGGCCTCCGGTACTCGCGATCTCGACGTGGTCGCCGAGCTTCCGGCCGGCGCCGTGCTCGACGGCGTCCTGAGCGCGGGGCATGCCGTCCGCATCATGACCGGCGCGCCGATGCCGCGGGGCGCCGACACGGTCTACCCCCAGGAGATCGTCGAGCGCCACGATGGTCGTGTGCGCGTCGGCCCCCTCACTCTGGCAGATCCTCGTGCATCGCCGGCCGCGCGTGGCCCTGCTGTCGACCGGCGACGAGGTCGTCGAGCCCGGCACGCCGCGAAAGGCCGGTCAGATCTACGACGCCAACCGCTTCACCCTGCGCGGGTCGATCGAGCAGTGCGGCGGCGAGGTGCTCGACCTCGGCATCGTGCCGGACGTGCGCGACGAGCTGCGGACGCGGCTCCTGGCGGCGGCCGACGTCGGGGACATCGTGGTCACGTCGGGCGGCGTCTCGGTAGGCGTGCTAGATCTCGTGAAGGAGGTGCTCGGCGAGATCGGCGCGATCGATTTCTGGCAGGTGGCGATGCAGCCCGGGCGGCCGCTGGCGTTCGGCCGGATCAAGTCGGCCCACTTCTTCGGGCTACCGGGCAATCCGGTCGCCTCGATGCTGGCGTCCATGCTCTTCCTGCGCCCGGCGATCTTCAAGCTGGCCGGGCGGCGCCGCCTCTTCCCCGACACCGCCGAGGCGACCGCCCTCGAGCCGATCAGCAAGCGGAAGGGACGGCGCGAGTTCAAGCGCGGCATCGTCGAGTGGCGCAACGGCCGCTGGGAGGCGCGGACCACCGGGCCTCAGGGCTCGGGCATCCTCTCCTCGATGGCCGCCGGCAACTGCCTGATCGTCCTCGAAGAGGAGCGCGGCGACGTCGCCGCCGGCGAGACCGTGCTGGTGGAGCCATTCTGAGATGACGCGAATCTCCGTCGATCTCGTCGACACCGTCACGCCGCTCATGGAGGAGCGCGTGCACGCGGCCGCGCGGCGACTGCCGCATCTCCGGTACGCCGACCTCCGGCTCGAGGTCACCGAGGCAAAGGGGGCCGGGTCGGAGAACGGCACGCCCAAGTTCTCCGGAGACGATCAGACCCTCGCGCTCGGCATCCGCGTGCTGGCCGGCGACCGCATGAGCGCCCCCGGCTACGTCGGCCTCACGCTCGGGGTGGCGGACGTCCCGAACCTCGCGCGGATCGTGGGCGAGGCGCTCGAGCAGGCGTACCGGCGGGCCATGGTCAACGCCGAGATGAAGGCCGACGCGCGCGAGAAGTTCGGCGCGCTCGGCGAGGCCCTCGCCGACACGCGCCTGCATCCGATCGACGTGCGGCAGGACACGGTGGCCGCCGTCTATCGCGTCGATCCGCGTGCGATGGAGCTGGCCGAGATGGTGCGCTACGCCACCGACGTCTCCCGCCAGGTCGGCGCGCTCGACGGCGCTGTCAAGTACAACTACGTCGGGACCCTGACCGAGCTGTCGCGCGAGCTCTTCGTCTCGAGCGAGGGCGCGCGCATCGACCAGTCGTTCGCGCTGACGCAGGGCACGTGCTCGATCGTCACGGCCAGGGGCGAGGTGAGCCAGGATCTCTACGACGCGGTCGGCCACCAGCGGGGCTGGGAAATCCTCGAAGAGGGCGTCGACGAGCCGCTCCTGCGCTTTCCGACCTTCCGCGACTTCGCGCTCGGGCTGGCGCGCGAGAGCGTGGCGCTCGCCGCCGCGCCGGCGCTGCCGACGTCGGACCGCGAGGTGGTGGTGGTGACCGACCCCCACTACAACACGCTCGTCTCCCACGAGATCATCGGCCATCCGGTCGAGCTCGACCGCGCACTCAAGATGGAGACCGCGTACGCCGGCCGCTCCTGGCTCCTCGGCGGGCTCAAGGAGCATCAGATCGGCCGCCGGGTGGCGTCGCCGCTCGTGACGACCTATTCGGATCCGTCACTGCCCGGGTACGGGCACTACAAGTACGACCACGAGGGCACGCCCGCGCGGCGCGTGGTCCACATCGACCGCGGCATCTTCCGGGGCTTCATGAACAGCCGGCAGACCGCGGCGATCTTCGGCGGCGAGCCCAACGGCCACTGGAAGGCGACCGACGCCTCGCTGGTCCCCCTCATCCGCATGTCGAACACCGTCTTCGACGCCGGCTCGCGCGCGGCCGAGGACATCGTGAAAGAGGTCGACCACGGCTACTACATCGCCGCCCATCGGACGCCCTCGATCGCCGAGAGCCGCGAGAACTTCCGCATCTCGGCGCGGCGGGTCTACGAGATCCGGAACGGCGAGCTGGGCCGTCTCTACCGCGACGGCGGCATCGCCGCCGACTCGCGCGACTACCTCATGAACGTGGACGCCGTCGGCTCCGACTTTCAGCTGTTCCCGATCCCGAACTGCGGCAAGGGCCAGCCGATGCAGACCAAGCGACTCGGCAACGGTGGGCCGACGATGCGGAGCCGCGCGCGCGTGGTCGGGGGCTGAGCGGGATGCGACGGGCGCTGATCGCGGCCGTCGCGGGTGGGGTCCTGCTGGCCGGCGCGGCGCCGGCCGCGCCGCCCGAATACCCGGTCAGCTTCATCAAGGTGGACGAGCTGAAGGTGCTGCTCGATCTCGGCACGAAGGCCGACATCCTCGACGTCCGGCACTGGACCTCCTACGCCGAGAGCCACATCCAGGGCGCCCGCTCCATGCCGCTGCGCACGGTGGCCGAGCGGGCCAAGGAGATCTCGAAGACCTCGCTCGCGGTCTTCTATTGAACGTGCCCGCACGCGCTGTCCCGTGGGGCCAGCGACATTCTCTACTCGATGGGTTGGCGAAACCATCGCGTGCTCGAGGAAGGGCTGCCCGGGTGGATGGCCAAGGGCTATCCCGTCGAGGGCCGGAATCCCGGGGCCCCGCCCGCCCACTGAGATGAGGACCGTCGGCGAGCTGGCGAAGGCCGCGGAAGAAGCGCTGGCGCTCGTCGCGCGCCAGCCGGCCGTCGTCGAGGCGGAGGTCTTCGCGGCCTCGAATTCCGCCCTGCTCACCCGGCTGAACTATACCTCCCACATTCCCTGTAACGGGGTCGAGGAGCCCAAGTCGTCCGAAGCCTACGGGCTGGGAATCCAGGCGGTCTTCGATGCGCCCGACGGCCGCCGCATCGGCTTCGGCAGCGAGCCGAGCGATCTCACGGCCGCCGGCGCCGAGCGCGCGCTCGCCAAGGCGCGCAAGGCCGCGGTCGCCGATCCCGAGTTCGTGTCGCTCCCGGCGGCGGCTACCGCTCCGCGATCCCTCACGAACTATCACGACCCGCGACTCATGGACCTCGACGACGCGAGCCTGGTGGAAGCGGGCTGGAAGATCACGGGCGGCGCGCTCCGCACGTTCACCGCCTCGAGCCGGCTGGCCGACCTGGCGGGGGACGACGAGGCGCTCCGGCGGCTCGGCCTCATCCTCGGCGGCGACGTCACCATCCTGCGAGAGCGCATGGCGATCGCGTCGACCGCGATGCCCCGCGTCCAGACCGACGAGACCTCGCTGATCACCGCGTTCGCCACCGCCATGGTGGAGTCGCGGAGCGCCAAGGGCTCGGGCGCCGCCACCGGCACCCGGCTCGACCACTTCACCGATGAGGCCGGCGTCGAGGCCGCGCAGAACGCGATCAACGCCATCGGCGGCGAGCGCGTGCCGTCGGGCACCTACACGGTCGTCTTCGGCCGCCAGCCCGTGGCCGACCTGCTGAACAACATCGTGATCCCGGCGTG
>QHSM01000289.1 GCA_003221595.1 Candidatus Rokuibacteriota bacterium
TTGACCTGGTCCTTGTGCGCGGCGCGCCACTTCGGATCCGACCACTCCGGATGGCCGATCAGGTCCGCGCGGCCGATCGTCTTGAGCAGCGCTTCCCACATGTGCGGCCGCACGGGCTGGCAGTAGATGTAGGCGTAGTCGTCACGCCCGCCCGGCTTGCAGCGATAGATGCCCGAGGGCGACGTGTTCGCGATCTCGTTGCCGCGCCGAGGCTCGAAGTCGCCGCCCGCGTAGGCGAGCCGCATGGCGACGCGGGAGAGATTGACGACGGCGTCCTGCATGGAGCATTCGACCTTCTGGCCCTGACCCGTCGTCTGCCGCTGCCACAGCGCGGCCATCACGCCGAGCGCCGCGTGCATGCCGGTGCCCGAGTCGCCGATGGTCGGCCCGGGCTTGAGCGGGGGCGAGCCCGGGAAGCCGGTCAGCGCCATCGCGCCGCCCGTGGCCTGCGCGATCATGTCGAAGCTCTTGTACTCGCTGTAGGGCCCGTAGTTGCCGAAGCCCTTCACGGAGAGGTAGACCAGGCGCGGGTTCAGGGCGTTGAGCGTGTCGTAGCCGAGGCCCATTTTCTCCATGCCGCCGGGCGCCTGGTTCTCGGCCACCACGTCGGCCTTCTTGACCATGTCGAGGAACATGGCCTTGCCCGTCGGGTGCTTCAGATTGAGCGTGACGCTCTTCTTGTTGGAGTTGAGCAGGAGGAAGTAGCTCGAGTCGACGCCGGGCTTCTCGGCGCGACCGTAGCGCCCGGGCTCTCCTCTTCCGGGCTCTTCGACCTTGATGACCTCGGCGCCGAGCCACGCCAGCATCTGGGTGCACGACGTGCCGGCCTCGAACTGGGTGAGGTCAAGGATGCGGATACCGTTCAGGGCTGTGCTCATGGCTCTTCCTCCCGTATCGGGATGATACCGCGGCTACTTCGGCAGCATCGCCACCAGTGGGTCGAGGTTCCTCGGGTCGGGCTTCAGGGTGCCCGGCGGCACGCGCGTGATCAGCTCCACGAGCTTATCGTTGAACGGAGTGGGGACGCCGGCCTGACGCCCCTGCTCGGAGACGTACCCGTTCAGGTACTGCACCTCGGTGCGACGGCCGCGCATGACGTCCTGAAGCAACGACGGCCGGCCTCCCGCCAGCTCCTTGGCCCGCTCGGCCATGTCGCGCTCGACCTCGCCCAGGGCCCGCCCGTCGGCGGCGTCCACAAAGCGCTGGGCGGTGATGCCCCAGATCGGCTCAACCTCGTGGCCACGGGCGCGGCCCACCTTGATGGTCTCCGCCGCCAGGTGGATCGCCACGCGCCGAACCCCGTCCCGGGTGCGGACCTCGGCGGAGCCAAGGCCCGAGAGCCCGGCCAGGCCGTTGGCCATGCAGTTCACGGAGAGCTTCGACCAGCGCTCGCCCCAGAGGTTGGTGGTCACCTTGGTCGGGGCCACGTCGCACATGATCTTGGCGAGCCGTTCGGCGCGCTCGGTCACCTTGCCGTCATGCTCACCGATCTTGAAGCCAATCTGGCTCCGGTCGGTGCGAATGGCGTGGCCCGGCTCGTACATGCCGGCGCCGATGGTGATGACGCATCCAAGGCAGCGTTCCCGTCCGGCCACCGCGGCCACTCGCTCGTCGTTGATTCCGTTCTGGAAGTCGACGACGACGCCGTCGGGCTTCTTCAAGTACTGAAGGCCGAGGGCGACCGCCCATTCGGTGTCGTAGGACTTCACGGACACGAAGACCGCGTCGAACGGCTCGGCCACCGACTGCAGCTCATGGATCAGGAGCGCGCGCACCGGGATCAGGTGCTCGCCGCAGGTGCCCGAGAGCCGCAGCCCGACCTTCTTCATCGCCTCGACGTGATCCGGCCACTGGTCGATCAGCGTCACGTCGTGACCGGCCCTGGTCAGCATCCCCCCCACCACACCGCCGATCGCGCCGACCCCGATAATGCCGATTCGATAGCTCATCGCTTCCCTGCTTCCTCCCTCGTCATACCCATGGACGTGAGCTGGATTGGAGCTCCTGCCGGAGTATACGCGGTCGGCGCAGCATTGGTGCGCGCCGCAGCGTTCGGCTAGACTTCGGATGGTCATCCATGCGGCTGATCGGGCTCGCGACTGCTCGGCGTCGATCCTGGCGAGATCCGGTCGTCACCATGCTGGTGGCCGGCTTGAGCCTGTCCGGCTGCGCGCCCTTGCCGAAGGGCGAGTACTGGAAGGGATCCTACGCTCACCTGGATCCGCCTCGGTATCGGTTCAACGTTCCCGAAGGCTGGCGCGAAGTGACGGCGGCGGATTTCCCGTCACTCGCCTTCAATCGACGCGCGTTCGCGACCCTGGACGACCAGAAACGGCGCGCCTTTCTCCAGCGCGCCGAGATCGAGCTTCAAGCCATCGATACCGGGCTCATCTCGGCGCGTGGCGCGTGGATACAGGTGGGTTCCGAGGCCGGCTCGGGTTGGTGGAACCTCTCGAGGAATCCATTCTCGAGGGATCCGCTCCTACTCTGGCTGAACGAGCGGCAGAAGCAGGCGTTCTGGGAACGGTTCGCGGCCAGCCGGATTCAACGAGCACCACCGACCGACAAGCCGAAGCTCACCCTGGAGTCGATCGACGTGGTGAGCTATGGGCTCAACAGAGTGTTGCGGCTACGCTTCAAATCCGCAGAGGCGCGCGGCTCGATGTACTGGACGGTCCTCGGCGTGTACAGCTCGAACGACACGGTTTCGCTCGCTCACCTGGGCACCCCTGAGGCCCGCGACGAGGGGATCGCCGGCTTCGAGGAGATCGCCGCCTCGCTCCGCTTCAACTAGCGACCCGCCTGTGTCGAGCGGCTAAAGCCTCCGCCGAAATCGCTGCGTCTGTTCGTCGTAGGGGTCGTCGGACTCGTTTGACCGGCGGTGTTGCGGCGGTCGAATCGCCAGGATCAGAATGCCGTAGGCCAGGAGGCCGACCGCGACCATGAGCCACATCCGGGCCGCCTCCGCACCGCCTATGGCGCACGCCCAGATGCGCCCCTGACCGCAGAGCTCTCCATACACGCGATTGTTCACTCGTGCGAGCAGCACGCTGAGCGTCATCGCCAGCGGGGCGGCAATCACACAGAGCCAGCCGATCAGCCTCATCCTCGGCCTCCTTCACGACAGGTCCTCTAGCCTCCGCTCGCGCAGCTCGATCGCCTGGCGGGCGACCAGGGCGGGGACACGAGAGCTCGTCGGTCTTCCGCTGACCGGCCCAGCTTCGCCAGGCAGCTAGGGTCAGTGTTTCTGACGCTCCGTCGACACCGCGTCGCGCAGGGCCCGCGTCTTCT